>CASTFX010000006.1 GCA_949448405.1 uncultured Clostridia bacterium | reverse complement strand
TGGACTTAAAACTTCTGATGATATACAAAATTTCTTAGTTCAGTATAAAACTCAAATGAAAAACAAAAAAGAATTAGAAAAGAAAGTAAAATATAATAACTTTGAGCAACGTTCGTATGATAATTTCGACAATTTGTACGCAAATAATCAAGGTTAATTTTGGAGGCTTATTTTGAGTAATTCTACTTTAAATAGTTTATTAAAAGAATATGAAAAGAAAAAATCTAAAGCTGAATTTAATTTTGAGAATGCTAAGCGTGAGTTTTATGATTCTCACAAAGACTTATCTGATTTAAATGCTATGTTAAATTCAGTTGCTCTTGATATTTCTAAAGCAATTTTACATAATGATTTCGATTTGGTAACTTCTCTAAAAGAAAAATTCGAAAACTTAAAAATCGAAAAAAATAAACTTTTAGAAAATTTATCTATTCCTATCGAAGCAAGAGAGCCTTTATATGAATGTCCTATTTGTAGAGATACAGGTTATGTTACTTTAGATAATAACGCTTCTACTTTATGTAACTGCATAAAACAAAAAATGTTTGATATAGATTTTAATAAATCTAATATTGGTAATCTGGAAAAAGAAAATTTTGATAATTTTGACTTATCTTTATATTCAGATAATACCGATGTAAATAAATATAATGCAAAAGTTTCACCAAAACAAAATATTCTAAATATTAAAGATATTGCAATCGGATTTATAGAAAATTTTAACAACCCTAATGAAAAGAATTTATTATTTACTGGTAATACTGGTCTTGGAAAGACATTTCTTTCAAATTGTATTGCAAAAGAAGTTCTATCTAGTAAAAAAACTGTTCTTTATCAAACTTCTCCTATTATGCTTGATAGTATAATAGATTATAGATTTGGTAAATCTGACTTGAAAGAAGTTTATGATAATATTATAAATGTTGACTTGCTTATAATTGATGACCTTGGTGCTGAAACACTTAATTCATTAAAATTAACTGAGTTATTTAATGTTATTAATGCAAGACTATTATATCAAAATAATGATAAAATTAAAAAGACTATTATTTCTACAAATTTGAATATGAATAATCTTTTTGAAACTTATGGAGAAAGAATTTTTTCAAGACTTGCATCTTATTATAATATTTGTAGATTCTTCGGTGATGATATACGAATAAAAAAGATATCTAAATAATAAATAAAAATGAACAACCAATATACATAATTTATGAAGTTTCGCATAGCATGGAAGCGACTATAGAAACTGTTAAACATAAAGAAATTGTGTTAGCAATTTTACTTTAAAATGTTTTTACAGTTTCTAAGGAGACGACCAACAAGAAACGAAGAAATTATGTATATTGGTTGTTTTATTGTTTTTAAAATAATTTTTTTATGTTTCCTTCACATTTTTACATAATACCTAATATATTAAACTAAGGCATATTGATAGGAGGAAACCTATGAAAGAAATTTTAAAAGTCGATAATATTATAAAAACTTATCAATCAGAAAATGGTGAAACAGTAGCATTAAATCGGAATAAGTTTTAAAGCTTATGAAGGAGAATTTATTAGCATTATACGGTCCAAGTGGTTGTGGAAAATCCACACTTCTCTCTATTATTTCTGGCTTAGAACCAAAAACTGGAGGTAACGTATATATAAATGGCGACATTTCCTTAGATATATCTCCAGAAGTTGGATATATGCTTCAAAGAGACAATTTACTTGAGTGGAGAACTATATACAACAATGTAATGTTTGGTTTAGAAATTAGAAATATTAGAACAAAAAATAATGAATTATATGTAGAAGAATTACTAAAAAAATATGGACTTTATGATTTTAAAGATAAATATCCTTCTCAATTATCTGGCGGAATGAGGCAAAGAGCTGCACTTATTAGAACTCTTGCTATAAAACCTAAAATCTTACTTTTAGATGAGGCTTTTTCCGCTTTAGATTCACAAACTAGAATGGTTGTAACAAATGATATTTACAAAATATTAAGAGCTGAAAAAATAACAGCAATTATAGTAACCCATGATATTTCAGAAAGTATCAGTATGTCAGATAGAGTTATTGTATTAACTGGAAGACCTGCTAAAATCAAGCAAATTCACAAGATTGATTTTGAAATACAAAATCGTACACCAATTAACTGTAGAAAAAGCCCCAAGTTTAGTGAGTACTTTGATACCTTATGGAAGGAGCTTGATGTACATGCGTGATAAATTCATATCCTCAGATAGAAAAAAATACCTAAGAAAAATAAAATTAAATAAACTTGCTGTTTTTATGACACAAATCGGAATACTTATATTCTTTATAATATTATGGGAAGTTTTAGCAAACTTAAAAATTATTGATAGTTTCATTACAAGTCAGCCTAGTAGAATACTAGATACTTTTATGAATTTATCCTCAAATGATTTACTTCATCATTTAAGTGTCACATTTTATGAGACACTTGTACGGATTTATTTCTGGAACCCTTCTTGGTATTTTAATTGCAATTATACTATGGCTCTCTAAATTCTTATCTAAAGTTTCTGAACCATTTTTAGTAATACTAAATAGCTTACCTAAAGTTGCATTAGGTCCAATTATAATAATATGGGTTGGTGCTGGAACTCAATCTATAATAGTTATGGCTCTTGCGATTTCACTTATTGTAACTATTCTAGAAATTTTAAATGGTTTTACACATACAGATAAAGAAAAAATTAAAATGGCTAAAACTTTTAAAGCAACTAAGTTTCAAATTCTTACTAAAATAGTAATTCCAGCTAATATTCCTACTTTTATTAATTCTTTGAAAATTAATATTGGTCTATCATTAGTTGGAGTAATTTCTGGAGAATTTTTAGTTTCGAAAGCTGGACTTCGGTTACTTAATAGTCTATGGAGGTCAAGTATTTCAACTAGATTTAGTTATGACTTCTGTGCTTTTACTTGGAGTTATGGCAGCACTTATGTATGAAAGTGTCATATTATTAGAAAAAGTTATTTTAAAAACACATAAGAAAGAAATTTAATAAATAAAAATTAGGAGGATTACATTTTGAAAAAGTTAATTATTTCACTTATTATAATTCTAATTCTTATTCTATCTATAATAGGTGTTTTTTACATGAAAAATAAAAATTCTAGTGAAACTTCTATGCAAACTGTTAGACTTAGTGAAGTTACTCGTTCTATTTTTTACGCTCCTCAATATATCGCTTTAAGTCAAGGATTTTTTGAAGAAGAAGGATTAAAAATAGAACTTACTACTGCGCAAGGTGCAGATGCAGTTATGACTTCTGTACTTGCTAATCAAAGTGATATTGGTTTTGCAGGACCTGAAGCTTCTATTTATGTATATAACGAAGGAAAGGAAGATTACACCGAAGTTTTTGCAGGTCTTACTAAAAGGGATGGATCATTTTTAGTAAGTAGAAATGAAAATTCCGATTTTAAATGGACTGATGTTAAATCTTCTACTATAATCCCTGGCAGAAAAGGTGGAGTTCCTTATATGTCACTTTTATATGTACTAAGAAAATATAATATAAATACTGAAACTGATGTTATATTAGATGATAGTATAAGTTTTGATTTAATGGCTGGTGCTTTTAGTAGCGGAAATGCAGATTATGTTGCCCTATTTGAACCAACTGCATCAAGTACAGAGCTTGCTGGAAAGGGATATATTGTAGCATCTATCGGAAAAGAAACTGGTGAACTTCCATATACTGCATATTTTGCAAAAAAGAGTTATATAGAAGAAAATTCTGATGTTATACAGAAATTTACTAATGCTATATATAAAGGCCAAAAGTGGGTTCAAAGTCATTCTATTGAAGAAGTTGCTGATAGCATAATTCCTTATTTCCCTAATACTGATAGAGATTTACTAATCACTGTTTTAAATAGATATAAAGAAATTGATGTATGGAGTGAAACTCCTTTCATCTCAGAAGATGGTTTTGACTTATTACAAACTATAATACAGGATGCTGGAGAATTAAAGGAAAAAGTTCCATATGATAAAATAATAAATAATAATTTTGTCAATGAAGCTATAAAATAATTTAATTATGTATACAAAAAGAGGTGCCTTTTTATGGCTACCTCTTTTTGAAAAATTATTCTTCGGTTACTGTTTCTTCTTCTGTTATCTTTTCGATACTTACTACTTTTCCTTCATTTGTTCTCATTAATGTAACTCCTTGTGTTGACCTTCCAAGTATACTTATTTCTGCTACATTTATTCTTATTATTGTTCCTGTATCTGTTATAAGCATTATATCATCTGTTTCATTTACAAGTTTTATTCCTATTACTTTTCCTGTCTTTGGAGTAATTTTATATGTTATTACACCTTTTCCAGCTCTTGTTTGAACTCTATATTCATCAAGTTCTGTTCTCTTTCCAAATCCATTTTCTGTAATAGCAAGTAATGTCTGTTTGCTTCCTGCAACTATTGATTCCATTCCTATAACAACATCGTCTTTATCTAATTTTATTCCTATAACTCCTTGTGAAACTCTTCCCATTGGTCTTACATCTTTTTCATCAAATGTTATACATTGTCCACCTTCTGTTACAAGAACAACATTATCCTCTCCATCAGTAAGTCTTACAGATATTAATTCATCTTCATCTTTTAATGTTATTCCTTGTAGTCCTGTCTTTCTTGATGTATCATATTCTATTAGTGGAGTTTTCTTTATTATTCCATTCTTTGTTGCCATAAGTAGATATTTTCCTTCTGCTATGTTTTGTATTGGAATAATTGCTGATATCTTTTCTCCTGGATCTAAACTTAGAAGATTTACTATTGCAGTTCCTTTTGCTGTTCTACCTGCTTCTGGTATTTCATATCCTCTTAGTTTATATAATTTACCTTTATTACTAAAGAACATTATTGTATCATGAGTTGAAGCTATAAATATTTCTTTTACAAAGTCTTCTTCTCTTGTTGCAATTCCTGTTATTCCTTTTCCACCTCTTTTTTGACTCTTATATGTATCTATAGGCATTCTCTTTATATATCCAAAATGTGTTAGGGCTATAACAGTTTGCTCTTCTTTTATTAGCTCTTCATCATCAAATTCACTACTATCTGCTATTATTTTTGTTCTTCTTTCATCTCCGTATTTTTCTTTTATTTCTAATAGCTCTTCTTTTATTATATCAAAAACTAATTTTTCGCTTGCTAGAACTGCTTTTAAATGTTCTATTAATTTCATTAATTCTTGATATTCTTCTTCTATTTTTTCTCTTTGTAGACCTTGAAGTGTTCTTAATCTCATATCCAAAATTGCTTGTGCTTGGATTTCTGATAATCCGAATTTTTCCATTAATTTTTCTTTTGCATCATCATATGAAGTTCTAATTATCCTTATAACTTCATCAATATTATCTATTGCAATTTTTAAACCTTCTAATATATGAGCTCTTGCTTCTGCCTTATCTAATTCAAATTTTGTTCTACGAAGTACTACTTCTTTTCTATGTTCTATGTAATATTCTAAACATTGCTTTAATGTTAAAATTCTTGGAACCCCATCAACAAGTGCTAATGTTATTACTCCGAAAGTTTCTTGCATTTGAGTATATTTATATAATCTATTTAGTATAACTTGTGCATTTGTATCTCTTTTTAATTCTATAACTAATCTAACATTTGCTGTTCTATCTGATTCATCTCTTATTGCTGAAATTCCCTCTAATTTCTTATCTCTTACCAAATCATCAATATATTTGTGAAGTCTAGCTTTATTTACTTGATATGGAAGTGATGTAACAATTATTCTTTGTTTGTTTCCTGGCATTTCTTCAATTTCTGCTTCTGCTCTCATTATTATTTTGCCTCTACCTGTTGTATATGCTTGTTTTATTCCTTCTCTTCCAAGTATTGTTGCTCCTGTTGGGAAATCTGGTCCTTTTACTATTTGCATTAATTGTTCATCTGTTACTTCATCATCTTCTATTATTTTTATTATTCCATCTACTATTTCATTCAAATTATGAGGTGGAATATTTGTCGCCATTCCTACGGCTATACCAGAAGAGCCATTTAAAAGAAGTGCTGGTAATCTTGCTGGCAATACACTTGGTTCTTGTAATCTATCATCATAGTTTGGAACAAAATCTACTGTATTTTTTTCTATGTCACTCATCATGAAATTTGCAATTTTAGACATTCTTGCTTCTGTATACCTCATAGCTGCTGGTGGATCTCCATCTATTGACCCAAAGTTTCCATGTCCATCTATTAATGGGTATCTTAAACTAAATGGTTGTGCCATTCTTACCATTGCATCATATACTGCTGCATCTCCATGTGGATGATATCTTCCTAAAACTGAACCTACTGTGTTTGCTGATTTTCTGTATGGCTTGTCTGATGTTATGCCATCTTCATGCATTGAATATAGTATTCTTCTATGTACTGGTTTTAATCCATCTCTTACATCTGGCAATGCACGAGCAACTATAACACTCATTGCATAGTCAATGTATGCTGTTTTCATTTCTTTTTCTATGTCTCTCTCTATTATTGTTTCATCTGGTCTGTCCATTTTTTACCTCCGTTTTTGCCTATTTCCATAGAGTTATTATACTAAACCAATTATTTTTTTGCAAGAGTTTATTTTACATAATTTGATTAATTTTACTAAATTATTTTTGCAAGTTTAAATTCATCTTCACTAATATTTTCTAATGAATTTCCTTTATTTTTTACTAAAGTTTGTACATTTTCAATTTCTCTTGCTTCTTTAAGAGTATTTTCAATTGGCATAAGGTTTTCTATCTTTTTCTTTATTTTATTATATTCTCTATTCATTCCATCTAAATCTTTTTGTTCAAGACAAGTATTCCAATTATTTATGTATTTCCCTAGCTTTTCAACTCCATCGACCTGCTCCATAAAATTTTCTTCTATTCCACTAGTTATACAATCTTTTATAACATTTTTTCCTTTTTTTATAACCTTTGCTGTTGTATTATTTATTAATCCATTATCTTTTGCTGATTTTACTGCATTATCTATCATATTTGATGCACTGTCTATAATTCCTCCTGATTTAATTGCTGAATATGCTTGAGAAACTGTATCAAATTTTCCTGTTACTATACCCATTGCACTTTTTCCTAAATTTATAGCTGAATCTATGGCAGTTTTTATTCCACTTTTTAATCCTTCTGTAAATATAACATTTTTTATACCTATAACTTCGTCCTCAATAGCATTTGGAAGTATAGTTCTTAAAGCTATATCACATCCTGTATTTATAACTTTTCCAATAGTTGTTTCTAAAAAACTATTTTGTTCTTTTTCTATGTTTTCATTTGATACTTCTATTTCATTTTTAATCTCCACTTTATTTTCTACTTTTTCTAATTCTTCCATGTTAACCTCCTAATTTATTTTTGTATTAAGTTCTTTTCATATTCATTTGACTCTATTTTAGTTAGTATATGTTCATCTCCAACAAACATTAAACACTCTCCTCTTTTAAGTGATTTTATTTCGATTTTCTCCTTTTCAGATATATTGGAATATTCACATAATATTTTTATGTTCTCTTCTTCTAAAGAGAAAAAAGTTTTAATACTAGAATTGTTCAAAATGCTTTTTCCGTAAGTTCCTCCTTCTAAACTAAATAAGTCTGATACATCTTGAGTAATTGCAACTGCACTACCTCCATATTTTCTAATAGTCTTAAATATCTTATATATAAAGCTTGCAACATACTTATTAGAGGTTACTCCTATAAGTCGCCATATCTCATCTAAATATATAGCCTTTTTTACACTTCTATCTTTTTTTATCTTATCAAAGAAAAGTTCTATAAATATATACATACCATACTTTATATTTTCTTCTCCTAATTCATATATATCTGCTACAATTAGCTTATTATTAATTTCTATATTAGTACTGTGGTTTAAAAATTTAAGAGAACCTTTTACAAATGGAACTAATTTTATTTGAAATATTTTAGTTCTATCTTCTTTTCCTAAAATATTATATAAATCTTCTAATATTGGCATATCCTCATTTTCTTTAAATACTTTTACTAATTTTCCATTTATATTTTTTTGTTTATATAAACTTTCATCATCAAAAGTTATTTCCTTTAGTCTATAACATTCTATTAATTTATCTTCTATTATGGCTTTTTCTTCTTCGTCCATTTCTCCAAAAATCAAATTAAAAAATCCAATTAATTTACCGTAACTTTGTGGCAAGATACCCTTTTTCGTCGTCTTCAATACTTTCCTTTCTTATATCAAAAACATTTATAAATGTTTCTGACGATGGACCAATCTTAAATAAACTGCCTTCTAAATTATTACATATATTTATATATTCTCTTTCTGGATCTATTATATATTGTTCTATTCCAAGTAACCTATTTCTTAAAATTAAAAGCTTTGTATAATATGACTTTCCTGCACCACTTGTCCCAAAGATACATATATTTGCATTTTTATATTTATTAGTATCATATCTATCAATAAATACTAATGAATTATTATATATATTAGTACCTATAAAAATTCCATTTTCATCAAAAATGGATGATGAAATAAATGGATAAGTTGAAAGAAGTCCAGTTGTTAATACATTTCTTTTAGTAACATTTTTCACATCATTATGATTTTGCATTATTGGTAGAGTTGAAAGAAAAGTTTGCTCTTCTCTAAAATATGCTCTTCTAGTTTGTATCCCCCTACTTTGAGATACTCCTTCAATTTTATTTAATAAATATTCTAGTTCATTCTTGTCTTTTGAAAATACTGTTAAATATATATACATATAATACATTTCTTCATTATTTATTTGCATTTCTTTTCTTATATACTTTGCATCATTATAACTAAATGCTGCTATATCTATATCTTGTCTGTTTTGATTATTGTCTTTTAGTTCAACACCTATATTTCCTATATGATATGTTAAATCTTTTATTGTCTTATATGTATCTTGTTTTTCATAAAATATTGATATGTTTATATTTATATTAGTATCAATTAGACTCTTTAATATTAGATCATTTTGTTCTCTATAATAGTTCACACATAGTAAAGATGAATAATACATTTCATCCACTTCGATATATTTTGGATTACTTAAATTAATATATGCTGGTGTTATAAAATCTTTATTAGAAAATATTCCATCTTCTATTTCTATTTTTTCTTTTTTTAATTTTTGTTTTTCTATTTTTATTCCTCCTTTAATTTAATAAACTTTTTCTTGTATTAAAAAATGAAAATATAATATTTTTTAATTCCTCTTTTTCATAAATTTCTAATACATCATTTCCACATCTCGATAAACATTCTTTTATTTTAAAATAATTTTCATTTAGTTCATTTATTTTTACTTCTTCTAAATTATTTTTTTCGCTTTTTATAATTACGTAAAATTTTTTTGAAGATGAATTTTTTTCATGATTTAATTTTTTTATATATTCTATATAATTTTCTGAAATTTTTATAAGATTAAAATTTTGTTCTTGATTTAATTTTTCTTTTAATTTTGAAATATGATTTGATAAATCTTCTTTTGTACTTTGTATTAATATCTGTATATCAAAATTGCATGTTTTTAAAAAAGTTTTATATGAATTTAAAATTGCTTCTTTTTCTAAATCTGATTTTAAATTATAATTAATTGGAATTACTTTAATTATTTTTATATAATCTTCATTTTTTAATTTAACTATTCCTCCTTTCAAAAAACAATCAAAAGTAATCCATTCTTGTAATGGAATATTATTTTTGTCTTTTTGCATATTTTCTCCTATTCTATTTTTGTTTTTGATTTTGTCTTAAAGAATAAATTATTTCGAAAAAAATTAATTTGAATTAAATATTTATTATGAACTTATTTTAACACCATTTTATATTTTGTCAATATTTTTTTGAAAATTTTTCTAAGAATATTAAATTAAAATTTGATTATAATATTATTATAAAATTAATATTAGTCGGACAAAGAGCAATATGAGGTTATATTTTTAGCTTTATGTTGTTTGAGCAAAGGGAGTTTATAGCTTTGCTTTTAGGTTATAAATTTCCGGCGATGCGAGTATATTATTTGTATGTAAGTTGCATTTTTATTCTTTTATATGTGATTAAATTATAGGTAATATATTCAAAGTTAAGATTATATTTATATTTTTTAGTGCGTGTTATTAGTCCATTTTGGATGAATATATGTGTTATGAGTGTTCTTATAGTCGAGCGAAAGATTAATATATGTGGTTTATTGTCTATTTATATAGCAATATATATTAGATGAAAAAATTATGTATATTAGTTCTAGCCTAAGATTAATATTAGTTTTATCAGAGATAAAAGGTGGGAATTTTTTCCCACCTTTATCTTTTTAAATATCAAGATTTTTTACATACTTTGCATTTTGTTCTATGAATTGTCTTCTTGGCTCTATTTCATCTCCCAATAGAAGTGTAAATGTTTCTTCTGCTTTCATAGCATCTTCCAATTTTACTTTTATTAGTATTCTTCTTTCTGGATCCATTGTTGTTTCCCAAAGTTGGTCTGGATTCATTTCTCCGAAGACCTTTATATCTTTGAAGTGCTAATTGATCTCGTGAAATTCCTTTATCTTCTAATTCTTTATAAGCTTTTGTCAAATCCTCATCTGTATAACAATATACATCTTCTATTCCTTTTTTAGATAATTTATATAGAGGTGGCTGAGCTAAATATACATTTCCATTTTCTATTAATGGTCTCATATATCTAAAGAAGAATGTTAATAATAATGTTCTGATATGCGCACCATCAACGTCCGCATCTGCCATTATTATTACTTTACCATATTTTATCTGCTCTTGATTTTTCAACATTAAGCATTTTTCCCCATAATGGAAGAATTGCTTGAAATGTTCTATCTCTTCCCTGTTTTGCACTTCCTCCAGCAGAATCTCCTTCGACTATATATACTTCACATTCATCTGGATTTTTTCCACTACAATCTGCAAGTTTCCCTGGTAGAGTAGATCCTTCCATTGAATTCTTCTTTCTAACTAATTCTCTTGCTTTTCTTGCAGCTTCTCTTGCTCTTGAAGCACTTATACATTTTTCAAGTATAGCTTTAGCTACATTTGGATTCTCTTCTAAGAATGTTGATAAAGCCTCGTTTACTGCTGCTGCTACAACTCCTGAAACATTACTGTTTCCAAGTTTTGTTTTTGTTTGGCCTTCAAATTGAGGCTCTTTTACTTTTACTGATATAACTGCTGTCATTCCTTCTCTTATATCTTCACCTTGTAAATTTCCATCTTTTTCTTTTAATATTCCATGACTTCTAGAGTAATCGTTAAAAGCTTTTGTTACAGCTCTTTTAAATCCTTCTAAATGTGTTCCACCTTCAATCGTATTAATATTATTTACAAATGTATATATATTTTCTGAATAAGCTGTTGTATATTGTATTGCAACTTCTAAAGGTACTTCCCCTTCTTTTTCTATATATATTGGCAATGGATGAATTTTTTCTTTATTTTTATTTAAGTATTCTACAAAAGAATTTAATCCACCTTCAAAACAAAAATCAGCTTTTTTTACTTCATTTTGCTCTCCCTCTAGTCCGTCTTCTGCTTCCTTTACTCTTTTGTCTTCTATTGTTATTCTTAATCCTTTAGTTAAAAATGCCATTTCCCTAAATCTTTTCTCTAATACTTCATAATCATATTCAAGTGTTTCAAAAATTGTATCATCAGCTAAAAACCTTACTTTTGTTCCTGTTTTATCTGAATCTCCTACTCTTGTTAATGGTTCTACTGTCTTTCCTCTATTAAATTTCATTTGATAAATTCCACCATCTCTTTGAATTGTAACTTCTGTCCATTCAGATAATGCATTAACTACAGATGAACCAACTCCATGAAGACCTCCTGATACTTTATATCCACTGTCTCCACCAAATTTTCCTCCAGCATGCAATATTGTATAAACAGTTTCTGCTGCGGAAATACCAGTTTTAGCATGTTTTGCTACTGGAATTCCTCTTCCATCATCTTCCACACAAACTACATTTCCTGGTTCTATTGTAATATGTATATTTTTACAATATCCTGCTAATGCTTCATCAACACTATTATCTACTATTTCATATACTAAGTGATGAAGTCCTCTTATAGAAACACTTCCTATATACATTCCTGGTCTTTTTCTAACTGCTTCTAATCCTTCTAATACTTGTATTTGCTCTGCACCATATTCGTGTTCAACTTTATCCATTGTATTCCTCCTTTGGCTACTTTTGCCTCTTTGATTATATTATTCTTTTCATGAAAAAATCAAGTCTTTTTTTAGTTATTTTTTATCTAGCACTTTTCCGATTTTCTACATAAAATATTTTTTTCTTTTCATTTTCTAATTCTAATTCATCTGTACAAGTTATTATTATTTGTGTATCTTTTACATCTTCTAAGAAACTTTCTCTTCTTTCTTTATCAAGTTCAGACATAAAATCATCTAATAATAATATTGGTTTTTCTTCTATTTCTTCTTTAACTATTTCAAGTTCACTTAATTTAATTGAAAGAATTGCACTTCTATGCTGTCCTTGTGAACCATATTTCTCTATTTCTTTATCTTCTATATATATTTTTAAATCGTCTCTATGTATTCCCTTTGTAGTAAATCCTTTAATAATATCCAATTTTCTATGTTCTTCTAATACTTTTTTAAAATCTTCTTTATTTTTAAAATCTGAAATATATTCTATATCTATTTTTTCTTTGTTATTTGTTATTTTTTTATGTATTTCTTTTATCTTTGCTTTAATTTTTTCTACAAACTCTTTTCTGTATTCATAAATTATTTCTGCATAATCTGCAAGTTTTGCTTCCCAAATTTCTAACATTTCTTCAGATTTATTCTCGAATTTTATCTGTTTTAAATAATTATTCCTTTGATCTATCACTTTCAAATATGTATTTAAATTATGTACATATGCTGGTCTTAGCTGACTTATCATTATGTCCAATATTTTTCGCCTTTTTTGTGGTCCATCTTTAAATATTGTTATATCATCAGGTGTAAATAAAACAATATTTATATTTCCTAAAACTTCACTCATTTTTTTTGCTTTTATATCATTAACTAATATTGTCTTTTTGTTTGAAAGTTCAAGTTTAATTTTTCCTTCTCTATCTTTTTTAGAATATTCAATTTCAACTGTTGAAAAATCTTTTTCCAAATTTATTGCTTCTTTATCTTTACTTGTTCTATAAGACTTTCCAATTGAACATAAATATATTGATTCGATTATATTAGTTTTCCCCTGAGCATTATTTCCGTAGAATATATTTATATTTTTATCAAGTTCTATTTCTTGATTTATATAATTTCTAAAATTCAAAAGTTTGATTTTATCTATATGCATATTAAAAATCCTCTTATTCTTGTATTCTTATAGGTAAAATCATATACACATAATCTCCATTTTCTTCTACTGATTTTATTATAGATGGTGATAAACTACTTCCGAATTCAACAAATATTTCTTCATCTTCTATTGCTTTTAATGCATCTAAGAAATATTTAGGATTAAATCCTACTTCAAGATTTTTTCCTTCTGTTGTTAAAAATACATCTTCTTTTGCATCTCCAGCTTGGTTTTTACATGATATTACTATTTTTCCTATTTCTACTGCAACTTTTACAGGATATTTTCTTTCTTTTTCAATGCTAGACATTGAAATTAAACTTACTCTCTCAAAACATTCTTGTAATTCTTTTTTATTTCCTCTTATTCTTGTTTCCCAATTTTTTGGAATAACTCTTTCATAATCTAAAAATTCACCTTCAAGAAGTCTTGTAACTATTTTACAATTTTCCATTTCAAATAATGCTTGATTTTTTGCTACACTTATTTTTACTTTTTCAAAAGAATCTGATATTATCTTATTTACTTCATTTAAAGTTTTTCCAGGTATTACAACTTTAAAATCATTTACACTTTCTTCTAAAAATTTACTTTTCCATCCTAATCTATACCCATCTACTGCAACTACATTTATCTTATTGTCTTTTATTTCAAAAAGACATCCTGTAAATATTGGTCTATGTGTTTCTGTACTAACTGCAAATATTGTTTTTCTAATCATATCTTTCAATGTATTTTGTTCTAATTCTACCCAATTTTCTTCGTTTATTGTTGGAAGTTCTGGAAATTCTACTGGGTTCATTGTTGCAAGTTTATATAAAGACCCTTCACATTCTATTACAAGTAATTCTTTGTCATTTACTGTTATTGATATATCTGTATCTGGTAACCTTCTTATTATTTCACTAAATACAGTTGCTGTTACTACTGTGTTTCCTTGTTCAATTACTTCACAATCTATAACATATTCTATACCTAATTCTAAATCATATGTAGTTAATTTTACCTGATTATCATTTGTTTGTATTAAGATACCTTCTAATATAGGCATTGTAGTTTTAGAAGATACACCTCTTACTACGGAATTAATAGCTTTAAGCAAATTTGATTTCTCACAAATAAATTTCATGCGGAAATTCCTCCTTTATAATATATAATATTTTTAGTAGTAGTAGTAGTAGTCATGTTAATAGTGTGGAAAAGTAATCCTAATTCATATCTCCGTAAGCTTTTAATGTGTGGACAATCTGTTGATAAGTTTAGTTAAATTCCACATTAAATTTTTTAAAATGTGGATTTATTTGTTTTCAACATGTTATAAACATGTTATTAACAATTCAATGTGAACAACTAATGCATTGCTTCCGTAAGAAGAATTTTACTTTGCTTTTTGTCTTTTTATTAGTACAAACAACTATTTTTTAAACAATTAAGTTTTAGTTTAATTTGTTATACTTGAGGTCTTAAAATTATGTTTTTCACACAATCCACATTTCTAATCGTTTCTACATTATTTTCTTTTATCTCTTGTTCAATTTTATTACAAGCATGCATTACAGTAGAATGATCCCTATTTCCAAATGAATTTCCTATGCTTTTATATTGCATTTTTGCAAGTTCTCTACAACAATACATTGCAATTTGTCTTGGGTATGCTATTATGTTAGAACGTTTTGCACTATCTATATCTTCTACAGGAATATTAAAGTATTTAGCTACAACTTCCTTTATAGACTCTGGTGATACAGCTCTTTCTCTATGAGAAATAACATCTGAAATGGCTTTTTCGGCAAGTTCTAAAGATGCTGGACTGTGAGTCAAATTTGCTAAAGCAATAATTTTATTTAAAGTTCCTTCTAATTCTCTTATATTAGAATCTACTTTTGTTGCAATATTTGAAAGAACTAAATCATCTATAAAAATATTCTCAATTTGAACTTTTTTTCTAAGAATAGCAAGTCTTGTTTCATAGTTTGCTGCTGATATATCAACTAAAAGGCCCCAATCAAATCTTGATTTTAAACGAGCTTCTAGTGGATTAATATCTTTTGGAGGTTTATCACTAGTAAGTACAATTTGTCCTTTATTATCACAAATTGTATTAAAGGTATGGAAAAATTCTTCCTGAATCCCCTCTTTTCCAGCTATAAATTGAATGTCATCTATTAAAAGTACATCTACATTTCTATATTTTTGTCTAAATTTTTCATTTGAATTATCTTTTATTCCATTTATAAACTCATTTGTAAAATTTTCTGATGTTACATATAATACCTTTTTACTTGGATATCTTCTTAGAATTTCATTACCTATTGCATGCATCAAATGTGTTTTTCCTAGTCCAACTCCTCCATATATAAAAAGTGGATTATATGCAGTTCCAGGAGCCTCTGATACTGCAACTGATGCAGCTTGTGCAAATTTATTATTTTCGCCTATTACAAAATTATGAAAAGTATATTTTGGATTTAAATTTGATATAAGTTGAGATTTATTAGGTGAAGAATTTATTTTCTTCTCTTTATCTATTTCTTCAGCACTTAAAATTGTAATATTAAAATCTTCATTTGATCCAGTAACTTTTTTAAAACAAGTTGATAATAAAGGTGTATATTGCATTACTTGATCTCTATGTAAATTGGTTACAGTTAACAAGTTTACATTGTTTCCCTTTAGAGATTCTAGTTCTAGTGGTGCAATCCAAGTGTCATATGTAACTTCGACTAGAGCTTCTGAACAGAAGGCTTTTACTTGGTTTAGTATGTTTGAATAGTTATTATTTTCTTCTTGCATAATATCCTCCGTTTATTTTTATTTAATCTTAGACTATAATATCAAAAAACAGAAAAAGATGTCAATAAAAAATGTGGAAAATCTTTAAAAAAATGTGGAAAAAACAAAATAAAAATCGTAAAGTTATTATTTCCCTAAGAAATATTAAAAAAACTTGACAAGAGGCATTATAGTGTTGTATAATTTTAGTGTTATTTAACAAGAATTTCGGGAGGTGCAAAATGAAAAGAACATATCAACCAAAAAAAGGACAAAGACAAAAAGAGCATGGTTTCTTAAAGAGAATGAAAACTAAATCAGGTAGAAATATATTAAAAGCAAGAAGATTAAAAGGTAGAAAAAAATTAAGTGCTTAAATTAAAGCGGACCTAAAGTTTCAACCTTTAGGTCCTTTTGAAAGCATGTAAGTAGAAGTGATAGTATGAAAAAAACAGAAACGTTAAAGAAAAATTATGAGTTTAGGCATGTTTTAACAAAGGGAAAATACTATTCTGGAAAGTATATAGAAGCTTTTTGTATAAATAATAATTTAGAAGAAAATAAAATAGGAATAGCTGTTGGAACAAAAATAGGTAAAGCAACAAAGAGAAATTATTTAAAAAGAATGATTAGAGAAGCTTATAGATTAAATAAAAATGATGCAAAAATGGGGAAGAGTATAGTATTTTTAATTAAAAAGAGAACAAATATTGATGAAATATCTTTTAAGGTAGTAGAAAAAGATATTATAGAAATGTTAAAAAAAATAGGACAAGTTTAGAATAATGAGAAATTTATTTATTTATATAATAGGAAAATATCAAAAATATATTTCACCAATACTTGGAGATAATTGTAAATACTATCCATCATGTTCAGAATATACAAAGCAGGCAATTGAAAAGTATGGAACATTAAAAGGGTGCTTTTATGGAATAAAAAGAATATTAAAGTGTAATCCATTTTCAAAGGGTGGATATGATCCATTAAAGTAGTGTAGGAGGTTTTATGATTTCATTTTTTGCAAATTTATTTGGATATTTGCTAAATTTTTTATATAATATAATTCAAAATTATGGTATGGCAATAATATTATTTTCAATAATAGTTAAAATTATTTTATTGCCAATAACAATAAAACAGCAAAAGACAATGAAAAAATCAGCAAAGGTACAAGAGGAATTAAAAGTATTACAAGTTAAGTATAAAAATAATCAGGAAGCTTTGCAAAGAGAAATGATGGATTTATATAAAAGAGAAAAAATGAATCCATTTAGTGGGTGTGTTAGCGCAATAATTCAAATAATATTATTATTTTCAGTGTTTTACTTAGTTAGATCACCACTTACATATATGAAAAAAGTAGATACAGAATTGATAAATACATACACAACAGAAATAAATGAACAAGCTGAAAATAGAGATGCTTATCCAGAAATTGCTATAATTAGAGAAAAAGCTGCTGGAGACGAAAGAGTTTATATAAATATGGAATTCTTTGGTTTAGATTTAAGTAGTATACCTTCAAAAGACTTTTCAGAGTGGAAGACTTATGTAATACCAGTACTTTATGTAATAACAACTTTTATATCAATGAAAGTTACAACATCAATGCAGAAAAAGTCAAAAAAAGGAAAATTGCTTACGGATGGACAAGATAAAGAAGAACCAGAAGAAATAAATGTAATGGAACAAACAAATAGAAATATGACATATATGATGCCAATAATTGCAGTATCTGTTTCACTTATTGCACCACTTGGACTTGCCTTATATTGGTTAACAAACAATGTGCTTATGATAGGAGAAAGAGTAATTTTAAATGCTGTGATAAAGGATAAGGAGGAAAAAGTAGATGCCTGATATAAGGATATTTGAAGGAAAGACAACTAATGAAGCTATTGAAAATGGCCTAAAGGAATTGAAAGTATCTAAAAATGATGTTGAGATTAAAGTTATAGAAAATGAAGATAAAAGAAGTTTCTTTAATATATTAGCTCCAAGAGTTGTAAAAGTGGAAATTGCAATTAAAGATAAAAAGGATGAAAACAAAAAAAATCCTAGGGAAAAAGCAGTTGAAGAAGTTGAAATAGACAAAAAAGTATTAGAAAATGCAAAAGTTAGAATGGAAAAATTTTTAAATGACTTTTTGAAATTAACAACAGGTAAAGAAGTTAACTATAAAAGTGATATAGAAAATAATATAATTAAAGTTGAAATAGAAGAGAAAACAGCAGATTTTTTAATAGGATATAGAGGAGAAACTTTAAATTCTATGCAAGTAATATTAAATGCTATTGCTTCTAAAGATACAAATGAAAGAATTAGAGTTGAATTAGACGTATTAGGATATAGAGAAAAGAGAAAAAAAGCATTAGAAGAACTTGCTGAAAAGATTGCAAAAAGTGTTATAAGAACAAGAAAGTCTATAACGCTAGAACCAATGACTCCGTATGAAAGAAAGATAATTCATACAAAATTACAAGATAATAATAAGATTAAAACAGAAAGTATAGGAGAGGGATTACATAGAAAGGTAGTAATTTCATTAAAATAATAATTATATAAAATCTAAGGTCAAAGTGAGGATTTATATATTCAAAATTAAATTTGAGTATTAAGCTTACTTTGACTTTATTTTTTTGGAAAGGATATAAAATGGATACAATAGTTGCAATATCAACAGCGAAAGGAAATAGTGGTATAGGGATAATAAGAATGAGCGGTGAAGAAAGCTTTGATATTATAAAGAAAATATTTAAGCCTAGGTCAAAAGAAGTAAACATAAAACCGAACACTATTAATTACGGCCATATTGCCGATAGAGACGAAATAATCGACGAAGTACTAGTTTCCTTTTTTAAATCACCAAAATCGTTTACAACGGAAAATATGTGCGAAATCAATTCGCATGGTGGAATAATTATAATGGACAAGATACTTAAACTTTGCTTAAAAAATGGAGCAAGAATTGCAGAACCTGGAGAATTTACGAAGAGAGCATTTTTAAATGGAAGAATAGATTTATCACAAGCAGAAGCTATAATTGATATCATAAATGCAAAAACAGAGAAAGAAGCCAAGGCGTCAATTAAGCAACTCAGCGGTTATTTGTCAAATAGACTACATGAAATTAAAAAAAATATAATGGATGTTTTAGTTGATATTGAAGCTTCAATAGACTATCCAGAATATGATATAGAAAATGTTACTAATAATAAAATCTTAGAAGTTATGAAAGAAGTAGAAAAGCAACTAAAACTATTAAGAAGTACTTTTAATAATGGAAAGATAATAAAAGATGGAATTAAAATAGCAATAATAGGTAAACCAAATGCAGGAAAATCATCGTTATTAAATGCTATATTAAAAGAGGATAGAGCAATTGTTACAGAATATGAAGGAACTACAAGAGATACCATTGAAGAATTTATACAAATAGATGGAATACCTATAAAGATAATAGATACAGCAGGAATAAGAGATACAGAAAACTATGTAGAAAAGATAGGAATTAATAAATCAAAAGAGGCTGCAAATGAAGCAGATTTGATAATTGTTATAATTGATTCTAGTAAAGAATTAAGTAATGAAGACAAAGAAATATTGCGAAGTATGAATGATAAGAAATCGCTAATTCTTTTGAATAAGACTGATTTAGAAGCAAAAGTGGAAGAAAAAGATATAGAAAATATAATAAAGGAAAAGAAAATATTGAAAATTTCAGCATTAAATATGGAAGGAATAGAGAAAATTTATAGTGAAATATCGAACATGTATAAATTTAATGAGATTGAAATTGATGATAGTTTAACAATTACAAACAATAGGCATAAGGATGCAATAGAAAATATGATAAGTAATGTAGAAAAAGTGGAGAAAGCAATAGAAAGTAAAATGCCTATAGATATAGTAACAATAAACATAACAGATATATTAAGTGAAATGGGAAAAATAACAGGAGAAAGTGTTTCAGAAGATATAATAAATGAAATATTTAAGAAGTTTTGCTTAGGGAAATAAGAGAAATGAAAAAGAATGTTTCACAAGAAACAATTAAATATAACATACAAATGGAGGTTAAAATGGATTATTTTGCAGGAGAATATGATGTAGCGGTAATTGGAGGAGGACATGCAGGATGTGAAGCAGCACTTGCAACAGCAAGAATGGGATTTAGAACATTACTATTTTCTATTAGTTTAGAGGCAATAGCAAATATGCCATGTAATCCTAATATAGGAGGAACATCCAAAGGGCATTTGGTTAGAGAAATTGATGCTCTTCGGAGGAGAAATGGGAAAGAATATAGATAAGACATTTATTCAATCAAGGATGTTAAACACTTCAAAAGGACCAGCTGTACACTCTTTAAGAGCACAAGCAGATAGAAAACAATATCATATAGAAATGAAACATACATTAGAAAAGCAAGAAAACTTATTTATTAAACAAGCAGAAATTGTAAATATTGGAGTAGAAGAGGGAAAAGTAAAAAGTGTTAAGACTAATATAGGTGCAATATATAATGTAAAATCAGTAATACTTGCAACAGGTACATATTTGAAAGGAAAGATATTCATAGGAGAAGTTTCATATGAAAGCGGACCAGATGGCGTATTTCCTGCTAATAAACTATCACAATGTTTAAAAGATTTAGGAATAGAAATAGTAAGATTTAAAACAGGAACCCCAGCTAGAGTTAACAAAAATTCTATTGATTTTTCAAAAATGGAAATACAAAATGGTGATGATGAAATAGAAATGTTTTCTTTTGAAGATAAAGAAAGAAAAATAGACCAAGTTCCATGTTATTTAACATATACTAATGAAAAAACACATGAGATAATAAGAAAAAATTTACATAGATCGCCATTATATGCAGGGGAAATAGAGGGAACAGGACCTAGATACTGTCCATCAATAGAAGATAAGGTAGTAAGGTTTAGTGATA
>CASTFX010000005.1 GCA_949448405.1 uncultured Clostridia bacterium | reverse complement strand
CTGTTACATAATTTAATATGTTTCTTTCTGTTGTAGTCCTTCTATATCCTTGCTTTACTGCCCAATCCCATATTCTCTCTGTATTTGTTAAAGCATTGTGAGGCGCTTTCTTTTCTTTTGTTCTCCAATATACTTTTCCTGGAGATTCAACTCCATTTGCATTATCTATATCAAGTTTTTTTACATCCTCTAGTGCTCTTACACTTCCACCATAATGTATAAATATACTATCATTTTCTAATGCATAATCTATCCATACAGGTCTTGCACTTCTTACTGGTCCTATTGTATCAATTTTCGCATTTTTATATATTGCAAGAAATCTTGTAAGTCCTCCTTCTACATATGCTTCATATACTATCATGGCTTCATTTAAACTTGTTTGTGGGATTGCGTCTCCTACATTATCTATTACTACTGCTATTGTTCTTTCGTTTCCTGCATATTTACTCTTTGGTTTTTCTTCTTCTTTGTCATCTAAAGTAACTGTCAATACTGAATTTTGTTCAGCCGCATTTCCATTTGTTTGTGTTTCTTCCTTATTTCCTATTAGTTTCATACCTAGCAATGCTCCTAATACAATTATTGCTATAACTAGTATTACTACTAAAATTTTTGATTTCATGTTAACACTTCCCTTTATTTGAATATTCCTAGTTTATTTAATATATTTTCTTCTTTAGCTCTCATTATGACTTTGTCTTCTTCCTTAATATGATCATATCCCATTATGTGATAAAATCCATGTACTAACATGTATGCAAATTCTCTTTCTTTGCTATGTCCATATTCTTCTGCTTGTTTTTGCACTATCGGCATACATACAATGATATCTCCTAAGACTTCCTTTTGAAGTTTTGCTTTTTCTATTTCCTCTTTTTCAAACATTGGAAATGATAATACATCTGTTGGCTTATCAATTTGCCTATATTCTTTGTTGATTTTTTGTATGTTCTCTTCATTTGTTAAAATTACACTAACATATATTTCATAGTCATATAAATTTTCTTCTTTAAAACAAACTTCGAATACGTTATTTATTGTTTTATTATATTTCTCATCTTCTTCTATGTCTAAATATGAAAGTTCTACCAAATTTCTCATACTGCAACTTTCCTTTTTGTAAAGTTTTTACCACTTTTATATGTATTCTTTAGTATTTTTATTACTCCATATTCTACAAGCTTGTCTTTATAGAATCTTATAATATGTTTGTTTTGTGTATTATCTTCTAATTTCTTTAATTCATCTTTAATGAATAATACTTCTTTTTGAACTTGTCCTTCTAATGTCTTTTTATCTATTGCTTTATATTCTTCCCAGAATTTTTTATAAGCTTCTCTTTCTGCAGGTATTTCCCAGTAAATTTTTGTAGATAATAATCTTATGTTATATTCTTCTATTAGATTTATTAGTAATTCATATGCTTTGTCTCTCTTTTTATCTGTTTTACTACTTATTATTGAGTGTCTTGCTTCTTTTATCAATTTATCATAGCATTGTTCTGCAACAACAAGTGGTATACTGTGTGTGAATAACTTTCTACTTATTGCTAGAAGGTGCATTCTTTTTTCAATTTGTTCTCTTATATCTAGCTTTCCTGCTAAAAAGTTATTTACTTTATCATATTCATCTATAATCTCTTTGTAATTTTCTTTTCCTTCTACTTCAATTTTTATTGGTAAGATATTTGCAATATAATCTTCTACTGTGTCAAATATTCCATTATATATATCATCTTTTTCTAGGATATCTGCTGATATTTTATCTGCCAATTGTATTGAATAGTTTTTAAGTATTCCTTTATATATGCCTTCCATTTTTGATATGTAAAAAGGATTATATTTTGTAAGTTGCTTATTTTTCCCATCATTTCTTAAACCTATATAATCTAGGTCAAGTAAGTATTTTTGTTTTCTATATTTGTATTCTAAATATTGTGTCTCTTTTAAGTGTATTACTGTATAGTATTTTGAAAGTGCTTCTTCTTCAAAAGGAGTTGCTGTTCTTGTTGTTACCTTTTTATATATTGAGTCCATTACATATTTATCAATAGACTCTAAATATAATATGAATGAATCTTCATATTTCTTTTGAAGTATCTCTTCTTTCTCTTGTTCTTCATTCTTTTTGCATGCTTCATAATTTTTTAATACAGTATTTCTCTTTATTGAAATTAGCATACCATTAATTCCTATCTTTGTAGGTATTAATAATTTGCTTATTGTTGTTGTTATTTTTGAAAAGAACGCTCCATCAGTTCTTGCTACTCTTAATCCTCTTTCTTCCATCGTATTCCTCCTTAATTAATATATAATCTTTTCTTCTGTTCCAATATTTTCTATGACTTCATATATCACTTCTATTTCAACTTGTTTATCTGTTTCTTCTGTTGTATTTATTGTTATATCTTTTATATTATCTTTATTTTCTATCTCTTCTAGCAAGTCTTGTTTTAATTTTTCTGTTAGTTTTTCCTTTGCTTCTTGCTTTGTGTATGTGTTTTTTTGCTCTTCTAGTTCGTAATATGTTGAAATCCCTAAGGTTATTGGCAAATAAAAGTCAGAAAATAATTTTATTTTTTTCTCTTCATTTATTGTATCATATTTTTGAAAATTTGGAAGAGTTTTATACAAATTTATTCGAAAATTATTAAATTTTATATTATACTTTTTCTTCTCATTCCCTGTTTTTATTAGGGCTACTTGATTTAGCTCCATTTTTTCTTTTTTGCTATACCAAACTTTAGCTTCTACCTTGCCTGCCGCATGGGTATATCGTATTCCTGTGTATTTCCCTTCCATCCATCCGCCTATTAATATTGTGTTTTCCGTAACTATATCTCCGTACTTTTGCAAGTATGGTTCCAGATGTGGCTGTTATCTTGGTTATTTGAGCTTTCTTATTTGCAACAATATTGCAATATTCGTCTGGATTTACTATCTCTGGCTTCTTTGTGGCTTCTACTACCTTTACTATCACATTTGTTCCGCTTAAATCTATATTCATCCATGCTATGTCATCTCTATCTAGCCTTATTTTATTTATTATCTCTTGTGTATTTATTTTACTCTTTTTTGTCCCTACACTTAATCCATTATCTGCAAGTCCTGTCAATATCTCTTCTTTTGGGATATTTTCTGTCCCTTCTATTTCTATATTCCATACAAATTTAGAAGTCCCTATCATTGTAAATACGATTAAAACAAGCAATACAAAAAATATCTTTCTTTTTCTGTATCTGTTCATTATAAATGGAAGTCCTTTTCTTCCATCTATTTTCATCTTACATTTAGTCTTTTTTGCCACTTGTTTTAGCTTCTTATAGTCTTGTATGCCGAACATTAGCATTCATATATGTAGATTTTTCTCTTTTTACATTCCACAAAAGAATACTTTTGCTTACACAAGTATTTATAAATCTTTCTATATAATATCCTTCAACAGATATATTTACATATCCTAGAATATATCTTAATAAAATTCTAAATATCAAGTATTATCACCTACTGTTCTATTTCTTCAAAATCTATGGAATCTATTTTGCCTGTTATCATAATGTCTTCTTTGTTCATTTGGATTAGTTTTAGGTTAAATCCATTTATATTGATTGCTCCTATATATGTATTTATTTTTATAAATATCTCTTCATATTCTAAGATATTTTTATAATTTTCAATTACAAGCTCTTCAAAGCCAAGTATTGTTATTTTAGGCTTATTAGTCGTAATTTCTTCAGGCATTTCTAAAAATTCATTTATTTTACTAAATCTATTTTTCACGTTTTTTACCTCCATTATTTAATGTATATTGATAAACTTAAGATTTAATACATGTTAATTTTTTCTTAATAATTTCTCCCCCTAAATTTCACATTGAGTTCACAAAAAGGGCAAAATTGATTGTTATATTATAAGTACACTAAGAATAATAGTGAAAAACATCCCCTTTTATTTTTTATTTGAGAACTTGCTAAAGTGCAAGTTCTTTTTATTTTAGTTCTAGAAAATTACAATTTTAAGAAGCAATTTTCGTAGAAATAAATTATGCAAATGTTGCAATATCTTAATGATTTATCATTTAGATATTGTTAATTTGTTATTAGTTCTAGCATAACAAAAGAGCAAGTGACTCTTAATCACCTGCCCTCTGGTTCCACTTTTATTCTAAAACTACTATATCTTTTTCTGATGTAAAGCTTGAATTTCCATATGCATATATAATATATATTGTATTATTAGGTCCAAGGAAGTAGTTATTTGAATTTTCTACTTTATATATAGTACTATTTATATCTCTTTCATATACTGTGTATCCTATTGCTGCTAAATTATCTGTATAGCTTATTGATTCTTGTATAACTTTTCTTATATCGTTTTCTACTGTTTGAGTATCTTTAGATTGTATCTCTAGCATATTAGATAAAGGTATTACCTCATCTGTAGATAAATTATAAGTATAAGCTTTTATTATTAATCTTTGTACATTTCCACCTTCTCTTATAGTTGATTTTATTATAATTGATAATATATTTTGATTTAAATATGCTGTATAATCAACTGTATATATACTAGCAGCTGTACCTTTATCTTTATTTGCAATTATACTATTTGCTTTTTCTTGAAATATTGTATTGATTTCTTTATTTATGTTTGCAATTTTTTCACTATTTATATTTATAAAAGGTATATTTGCTTTAATATCATATTTATTTTCGTATATCTCTGTTAAAGAATAGTTTGTATACACAAGTTCCTTTGTCTGGTCTATTTTAACTTGGTCATTTACACTATACCCTTGATAATTCATTTCATTATCAAATAAATCATCAAATTCTTTAGTTTCAGAACTTGTTGTTCCCCCTGCTGTATTATTTGTACTTTGGTTAACCTTAATATTATCTTTAAATATTTCATAATATATACCAAATCCTAATGCTGCTATACATATTACTGCAACTATTATTATCATTATTTTTCTTACGTCCATTTCTAAATTCCTCCTACATATATATTTATATTATAACATACTTTAATCACTGATATCAACTTGACTTTTTACGTTTTTTAATGTATTATTAATAGATATTTAAAGCTTGGAAGGAGGACTTAAAATATATGCTATGTTCAGTATGTAAAAAACAGCAAGCAATAATATTTGTTAGTGATCCGACAAAAGAGGATCCAAAACATGTTACAGGTTATTGTTTTAACTGTGCAAAAGAAAAAGGTATTAAACCTTTGAATTCGGTATTAAATGATAGTAATATTGATTTGAATAATGTTGCAGAACAATTTGAATCTATTTTTAATAATATAACAAACAATATGGACCTTCAAGATATGGACTTTGAAGAATCTGAAAATGCTGTTCCAATAGGAGCTATTATTGGAAACATTTTCGGTGGTAAGCAAAGTGATGGTCAGCCAGAAAATAGAAATAATTCTAAAAGAGTTAAAGTTGATAAAAAACCTAGAGAAAAGAAAAAGAAATTTCTTGATATGTATGGCACAAACTTGACAAATAAAGCTAAAAACAATGAGTTAGATATAGTAATTGGTAGAGATAAAGAAATTAGAAGAATTATACAAATATTAAATAGACGTTCTAAGAATAATCCTTGTTTAATAGGTGAGCCTGGTGTTGGTAAGACAGCAATAGCTCAAGGCCTTGCAATTAGTATTGCAACTGAGAATGTACCTGCTAAATTGCTTAATAAAGAAGTGTATTTGTTAGATATGACAGCCGTTATCGCTGGTACACAATTTAGGGGTCAATTTGAAGCTAGAATGAAAGGTATTATTGATGAGTGTAAAGCCTTAGGTAATATTATTTTAGTTATTGATGAAATACATAGTATAATTGGTGCAGGAGATGGGGATAATTCTATGAATGCAGCAAATATATTAAAACCTGCTCTTGCAAATGGAGAATTACAACTTATTGGTACTACTACTCTTAAGGAATATAGAAAATATATTGAAAAGGATACAGCTTTAGAAAGAAGATTTCAAACTGTTTTAGTTGAAGAACCAAATATTGATGCAACTTCTGAAATTATGTATGGTATAAAGAAATATTATGAAGATTTTCATAAAGTAAAAATATCTAATGAGGTTATTCGTCAGACTGTAATAATGTCTGAAAAATACATCCATGATAGATTTTTACCAGATAAAGCTATTGATATTCTTGACGAAGCTTGTTCTAGGATAAACCTTGATAATAAAGATTTATATAAATTAGAACTTTTGAAGAATGAACTAAAAGTTGTTCAAGATGAGAAAAATGAAGCAGCACAAGCTGATTCTACAGAAGATTATCAAAAAGCAGCAGACCTTAAAACTCGCGAATGTCAACTTATCGAGCAAATTGATAGTATAAGCAAACATTTGAAATTAAAAGAGCTTACTCTTCAAGATATTGCAGAAGTTATAGAGCATTGGACAAAAATTCCAGTTACAAAAATTACTGAAGAAGAAACTGCCAAACTTCTAAATTTGGAGGGGAATCTTCATAAAAAAATTATTGGTCAAAATAATGCAGTAGAAGCAGTTTCTCGTGCTATAAGAAGAAATAGAGCAGGACTAAAAACTACTAAAAGGCCACCTTCATTTCTATTCGTTGGTCCTACTGGTGTTGGTAAAACTGAGCTTGCTAAGACTCTTGCTTTTGAAATGTTTGGAGATAAAGACGCAATAATTAGAATAGATATGTCTGAATATATGGAATCACATTCATCTTCTAAACTTATCGGATCTCCTCCAGGATATGTAGGATATGATGATGCAGGTCAGCTTACTGAAAAAGTAAAAAGAAAACCTTACTCAATCGTTCTTTTAGATGAAATCGAAAAAGCTCATAGTGATGTATTCAATATTTTACTTCAAGTTCTTGATGATGGAAAATTAACTGATTCACAAGGAAATACTGTAAGTTTTGAAAATACTATTATTATAATGACTTCAAACTCTGGTTCTAATCTAAATACTAACTCTATCGGTTTTGGAAAACAAACTGTTGACTCAAATAAGATTTTAGATAGTTTGAAGGAAAGTTTTAGACCAGAATTCTTGAATAGAATTGATGAAATAGTCGTATTTGATAGCTTAAATAAAGAACAATTAATGGCTATCGTTGACTTAATGCTTGAAGATACGGATAAAGCTTTGACTGATAAAAATATTACTATGGAAATTACAGAAAAAGCTAAAGAGTATTTACTTGATAAAGGAACTGATTTAAAATATGGTGCTAGACCACTTCGTAGAGCAATTCAAAGATATGTTGAAGATGAACTTTCAGAAAGAATTTTAAAATCAGAAATAAAAAATGGAGATAATGTATTTGTTGATTTAGTAGATAATGTTTTGAACTTTACAATAAAAAATTAAATGGTATTCACTTAAATGGAGGTTTTATATGCTAAAATATGTACCAAATATTCTAACAATAATTAGATTTTTACTTATACCACCTATTGTAATAACAATTGCTGGTGAAAATTTCATATTAGCTCTTATCTTTTTAATACTTTCTGCTATTACCGATGTCTTAGATGGAGCTATTGCAAGGAAATTTGATCTGGTTTCAGATTTTGGAAAACTAGTTGACCCTCTTGCTGATAAAGCAACCCAGCTAGCAATACTTGTTACTCTTGCTGTAAAGGGTATTATTCCGTTTTGGATTCTTGCAATTGTAGTTATTAAAGAATTTGCTATGATCTCAGGTGCTTCTTTCCTTTATGGTAAAGAACTCGTTGTTTCTAGCAAGTGGTATGGAAAACTTGCAACTGTTTTATTCTATGTTGCAATTGGTTGTTCTTTAATAATAAGATACCTAAATATTAATGTATTAGTATCTCCAATTTACGACTTTTCTATATATATTTATTGTTTAGCAATTGTTGCAACAGTGATGGCTTTAGTTTTATATTTTAGAGCTTTCAATATGCAAAAGTATATAAAGAATGAAGTGAAAAAAAATAATTAAAAAATTAGCAGGATATCTTCCAAAGAATATCCTGCTTTTTATTTGTATATTTTGTTATGCTTCATAATCTTCTAATATCTTATTAAGCTCTTCTAAACCGTATATTGTAATTCCATTTTTAAGTGATATTCTATCTGTTTCTGGAAGATACTCGCATAATATATTAGTTCTTTCTTTTAAAATCTTATTCTCATTTTCGTCTATCTCATAGATATTAACTTCTCCCTCTTCTTCTATTAAGTAATAATGTTCTCCACAAAAACTTTCAAATTCCTTTACAAATACAACTTCGTCAGCTGTAAATTCTTGTATCTCCCAACTTGGGTATTCTTCTAATATCTCTTTTTCTGTTAGATTCACTAACCTTTCTGATATATCTTCTTTACTACTTATTGTATGCTCACAACCTGTATAATATTTTTTAAATGTAAGTATTGTATTTGGTGTCGTCTTTTCTTCCTTTGTGTTAGTCTCTATTGATTCTTGTTCATCGTTTTCTATATCATTAAAAATCATGTCATTTTTAATGATATTATTTTGTTTGTTTTCTTTTCTAAAGTTAAATCCTATATAAAAACATATTCCAAATATAATTATTAATACAAAAATAAAAATAGCTTTTTTGTTCATACTACTTTTTTCTCCCTATCTTCCATTTTTTAGTAGTATTAACAAACATAGCTATTTTTATACATTTTAATATTTAGATTTACTTAAAGTTGGAAGTGCAAAATTTTTTCCACTTTTTGAAATTGTGTACTTTTCTTTATGTGTTTTAAATAAGTCATCACTTCCGATTAAAAAATATCTATATTTAGCACCTTCGCTCACTGATGCCCCTCCATATGTAATTGGATCATCCCATGTACAATCAACTGCATACCATGTGCTTCCTATTTTTAAATAATTCCACATATGATCTTCTGTTGCTCCATTTGAATTTGTTGCTGTTCCTGTCACTAATATATTAGTAATTCCCATATTGTCTAATATATATTTGTATGCTCTTGCATATCCTTCACACACTGCTCTTTTTTCTACAAAAGCACCATATATATTGCCTTTATTAGCACTTGCTCCACTATAGCTTAAATTATTTATAACCCAGTCATGCGCTTTTTTTACTTTGTTATATGTGTCTCCTGTAGATTCTCTGCATATTTGATTTTTTATATTATTTGTTTCATTTATAGCTTTTTCTACTTGTGACTGTGATGAAAATTCTGCTGAAAAATAGTTAAAGTTCTTTCCAGTATCTAAATATAGCTTATATTTTGTTTCAAACATTGTAGTAGTTGTGTCTATGTTAAGCCACATTTTGGAAAAGTCTATGTAAAATAGATTTGGTACATCTAAGTTTATCGCATTTATTGCATCATCATAATATTTTTTTAATCTACTTTCTCCATCTGCTTGTTTTAATAGCTGCGAAAAATCATAGTTTACTTCTATTAAATAGCTTCCTAATTTCAAATTTCCAATATTATTTGATATTGCATCATATATAGCTTTTGAATAGTTATCTAATTGATTATAATAGTATTTATTATTATATTCATATGTACTATATTTACCAGTTGTACCTGGCTTCGAAGTTACTGGTGTTGAAGGCTGTGTTACTGTGCTTCCACTTACAGATGGTATCACAACTGATTGTGACTGATTACCTTCTGTTACTTCATTTTCAACTAGGCTATTTGTGTATGTCGCATTTGTAATTATATTACTTGTTTCATTTGTATTTTGAATTTGGTTGTCTGATGTTACATATATACCTTCTCCATGTATTTTATACATGTATATCGCTCCTAGTCCGTACTATAATTATAATAATAAATACAATAAGAGTATTTGATATCTTGTTTTCCATTTTTCACCTTTAAAATCTTTAATATATATTTTTACTATATCATATTTTAATTTTTTTAACAAGAGGAAAATTTTGAGAAAAGGTAGCAAAAATTGCTACCTTTTGTATATTATTTTTTCTCCATATTTACTTCAAAATAGAATTCTACACCATCAACTTTATTTTCTACTCCATATTTATTATTAGTGTTTTGCATGATTGCTTTAACCATTGATAATCCTATTCCTGTTCCACCCTTTTCCCTATTTCTAGATGTATCAGCCTTATAGAACCTATTCCAAATCCTGTTCAAGTCTTCTTCTTTTATATTTTCTCCTGTGTTAAATACTTTTATTCTAAGCTTTTCTGCTCTTCTTTCGTAGTTTATAATTATTTCTTTTCTTCCTTCTATTTCTTGAACGTTTTTCATTGCATTTGTAAAATAATTGTTGAAAGCTTGTTCTAAGTAAAATTCATCTCCAATTATATAAGTAGTTTCTTCATTAAATTCTATATTTATTTTCTCTTCTTCTAGTACCTTTGTATTCTTCCTTATTGCCTCTCTTATTAATTCACTTATATCAAACTTTGTAACATTAAATGTCATTTTACCATATTCAAGTTTCATAAGTTCTAATAATTTTTTTACTTGTATATCCATTTTATTTGCTTCATCAAGTATTACTTCTGCATAAAATTTTCTACTTTCCTCGTCTGTCGCGACATTTTCAACTAGCCCCTCTGCATACCCTTGTATTAAAGCGATTGGGGTCTTTAATTCATGTGATACATCTGATATAAACTGCTTTCTCATTTCATCAGTTTTTGATTTTTCTTCTATATCTTTTTCAAGTTCTATATTAGAACTTCTTAATCTATTTATTGTTTTTTCTAATGTTTCTGACATTGCATTTATATTTTTACCTAGGTTATTTATCTCATCTTCTGAATCATTTACCCTATATTTATGGCTAAAATCAAGTTTTGATATTTTCTTTGCTATTCCATTTAGTTCCTCTATTGGTGATGTAAATTTTCTAGATATCATTGATACAAGAACCCAGCTTATTGCAACTGTAAAGCATCCTATTAGCATCAAAAATCTATTTGCTATATCTACACTTTCTTTTATTGCACTTGTTGCAACCCTCATATATAACTGATATCCATTATCCAAAGTCGCTGAAAGTAATATGAATGAAAGTTCTGTTTTCTTATCAAATGTCTTTTTTATTTTTACATTTTTACTACTTTCTAATATGTTATCGTTTTTTAAAGTTCCGTCAAGCTCATCAGTTAATGATGATATAAAGTCTTTACTTGACGTATATATAATGTTATCTGTTTTTATCAATATATCAAAATTGTTGCTAAGAGCAAGCTTTTCTAATTCTATATCTAAATTCTTGCTACTATCTACTCCATTATAGTATGCATTGATTGCTTTATATACTGATATTAATTCTGCACGCTTTGAATATGTATAATATGTTTCTAGTACTATACTATTTACTAGTACTAAAAATAGTATTATTACTGCTATCGTAATACATAATGTAAAAAATAGTTTTGTTCTTATTGTATCAAATTTTTTCATAAAACTTTGTTTTTCTACTTCATTACTTGATTTCAAATTTATAACCTATACCTCTCATTGTTTTTATATATTTGCCTTTTTTACCTAGTTTATGTCTTATCTTTTTTACATGACTGTCTATTGTTCTTGAATCTCCATAATAATCATAGTTCCATACATTGTTTAATATTTTATCTCTTGAAAGTGCAATCCCTACATTGTCTACCATATATTTTAGGAGTTCATATTCTCTTAGACTCATTTCAACAATCTTGCCATCTACTTTTACGCTTCTTCCATCCTCATCTATTTCTATACCACCATAGTCTGATATGTTATTTTGTTTCTGGCTTGTCCTTTTTAATATTGCTTCTACTCTTGCAACTAATATTTTCGGACTAAATGGTTTAGTTATATATTCATCTACTCCAAGCTCAAAACCAAAAAGCTCGTCTTGTTCTTCTCCTCTTGCAGTAAGCATCATTATTGGTACTTTTGAAGTTTGCCTTATTTGTCTTAGTACAGACCATCCATCAAGCTTTGGCATCATAATATCTAATAAGATTAAATCAATACTCTCTCTTCTCTCTTCAAATATCTCTAACGCTTGCTCTCCGGTCTTCTGCTTCTATTACTTCAAAGTCCTTTTTAGCTAAGAAGTCTTTTAGTAGAGTTCTCATTCTTTTTTCATCATCTACGACTAAGATTGTGGTATTCATATATTTACCTCCATTTATTGCAATTATATTATATATTATATTGCTGGTTTGTGTCTATATTGTGAAGGAAATTTAATCATTTAAGGTAATTTATTATTTTCAAACTTATCTTTGTCCTTAAACTCTTTATATGCTTTCATTATTTCTATTAAATTTTTCTTGAAATTATTCTTCGGAAGTATTTCTTTTTAATTATACTATGTGTTTTATGTAAACGCAAATGTTGTTAATATTTTTTGTATGAGATAAAATAATTTAGTTGATTATATTTTGTTAAAGTAAATTATCCTACATCATGTCTTACCTAGAAAGTACATTTTCTAAGTACTCTAAATAAGAACAATAATCAAAAAAACATCTCCAAAAATCAGATTTTCTAACATTTGGAGATATTTTTTACTGTTTTTCTCATTTACTAATTAATTCAAATCATTTTTTAATACTTTAAGGCCTCTCTGGCACTATTAATTATTTGTGTAGTTATCCTAACAGCTAAAGGTTTTCCACTGCTATCTTCTTTTCCTATATGGATCCCCAGAATTCTACCAGTATAGTCCTCGATGACCGGTCCTCCACTGAATCCACCGGTTGTAATCCCTGAGTAAGTAAAATTAGAATCCGTAGCTGAAAGTATTCTGTCTCCAGTTGTATACATGGCATCGTAATATGGAGAAGTAGCACCAGGTTTAACCGCAGGAAATCCATAAGACGTTACTTGTTGCGTCACTAGGCTCGTATAGTCCTCATATCTATTAACTCCATACCAACCAGCAACTTCAGTATAATCAGCTTGTAACACTACAATAGCCCAATCATATCGAGCATCGTGAGTAGTTCTCCATCGGTCATCATAGAAAACTCTAGACCAACCAGTACCAGCACCTATGCAAGTATTCATATCATAACCTGGCCAACATGTCCAATTTCTATATATGTAATTATTATTTTTTCCATCCCAAATGCAGTGTGCAGCAGTTAGAGCTACCTTAGGACCAATCAAAGCAGCTGATCCCCCTATTCTCTCGCCTTTTTCATCATAGTATCTTACTTTCAAAGTTCTACAATATGGCTGAACCTTTGGCGTAGAAACCCTAACATAACTATTAGGTCTTCCACTCTTTACCTCACTTATTAGGTTAAAAATCTTTGATGTATATCCTTGTTTTGGAGAATATTCTTCTATGCTTTCTATGGAATTAGTTCCCAAACTTTGTATTTTAATGTTAGCTTTATTTGTTTCTCCTGTTCTAGCATCGTATACCATTACATGATCTTCTATGTCATCGTCATCATGTTGTTCCTCATTTGTTATTGTAAATACTTTTTCTTCTAACATAGAAGCTTCAACTTTACAATTCAATGTAAATATGATACTAATAAAAAATATGATTAATAATGTAGTTGCGAGTTTTTTCATCACTTATCCCCTCCTTTTTTTAATATACAGAATAAAAATCTCCTATATATTTTTTATATCATTATATGATATAGTTTGCAAGAAGTTTTTGTCAACACAATTGCTTTATATCTTTTCATTTGACAAATTTAATATACATTTTCCAAAAAGATACATAGATACTTCTTTTATTTCTCTACTATTGTTTTCTAAATTCATTGTTGTTAAATATGATACATGATACCCATAGCAATAATCGATATGCGATTCTACATTAATATCCTCTTCATGTCCTATGTCAAGTATTCTACCACTGGTAGTAAATATAGGTGTTTTAAAATGTGAACATCTATAATAATCAATTTCAAATATTATTAACCAGAATAACAATAGTATAATTAATACTACTAATATAATGATTAATATCTTTTTTTTATTCATTTTTTCTCCTTATTCTATTAAATCTAATTTTACAAATTAAATTTATCATACTACCTTAAAGTTTGTCAATAAATATCGTTTTTCATTTTTTGACATTTTGTAGTGAAGGAAATTTAATCATTTAAGGTAATTTATTGTATTTCTACTAAAATTATATCCTCTCCTATGCATCTTATATTTTTCCATGGTATCACTATATCGTTGTTTCCTGCAAATATATTTAATTTACTATTTGTTCCTGGTACTATTATAGATGTTATTATCCCACTTTCTAAATCTGCTGTTACATCTTGAACATATCCGAAGTCTTCTCCCATCTGTTACATTTACTACTTCTTTATGTTTGAAATCTAAACCTCTTGTTCCCATAAAAAAACCTCCTTAACAGTTACTAAGTGACTATGCCACTAAGTAATTGTAGAACTCGCCATATTTCTCTCGTAAAGAAATTTTTTCTCTATCGCTCAAAATTTCTAACGATAGAAAAAACCTCCTTATGCTATTATATGCACGGAGGCTTGGGCTTTATTTCTTCTGTTATTTTTTTATCCAATTATTAATCAATTCATCTTGTATATGTAAATTTCCTTTACCTATCCCTACCAATATACCTGGTCTATTCTCTCCATGATAATCTGTTCCTCCAGATACATATTTTTTATGCTCATGGCAATATTTTAATAGATATTCTATTTGCTCTTCTGTAAATGTTGAATAATAACATTCTATTCCATCTATTTCATAGTTACTAATTAGTTCATTTAATATCTTCTCTGAATTTTCTTCATACTGATATATGTGTGGGATAAATACTAATCCTCCTGCTTTCTTTATCAGTTCTATAACTTGCTTAACTGATGGTATTAAATCACTTTCATCTATATAGAATTTACTATTTATATTACTTGTATGCCTTTTGAAAAAAATTGATTCGCTTTCCCATGATTCTTCATCTGGTATAAATTGTTTGTTGTATATATTTTTTCTCATTTCTTCGTGTAAATATTCTGTTGCATAGTAATGTCCACTTTTTTTGTAATTAGAAATAACATCATTATCAAATTTCATTCCAATTTCTACACATTTATCATATAATCTTTGAAGTTCTACTTCATTTATTATTTCAAATGGTTTATATAGTTTTTTTACTTCTTCATTAATTATTTTGTAATCCACATAGTAACCTAATAGTTCTATTGAAAATCCTAATATATATGCTTGCAATTCTACTCCTGGTATTAATTTTCCTGTATAATAATTTTTTATATTATCTTTTTCAATTTCCTCATATACTTTACAATTATCATGATCTGTAATAGATATATAATTTAGTCCTAATTCTTGAGCTTTTTTCAATATTGTTTTATAATCATCTGAACCATCTGAACATGTGCTATGCATATGTAAATCAATCATTAATTATATCTCTCCTTTTAATATTCTCCTTTTTGATGCTCTATCTTTTTGTTTCCTTCGATTTTATGCCTCTCTCCTAATTTTCTTTCTATCTCTTCTACTTTTATATCCTTATCCAACATTAGAACTAATACATGATATGCCAAATCTGAGATTTCTCCTATTAATTCGTCTTTGTCTTCATTTTTTGCTGCTATAACTGTTTCTGTAGCTTCTTCTCCTATTTTCTTACAAATTTTATCTACACCTTCATTTAATAAATAATTTGTATATGAACCTTCTTTTGGATTATTTCTTCTGTTTTCAATCATTTCATATACTTCCTTAATTATTTGATTATAATCATTTTCATTTGTTATTATTTCATTAAAAAAGCATGAATAGCTGCCAGTATGACATGCTACTCCTATTTGTTCTACTTCAATTAATAGTGTATCTCTATCACAATCTAGTGACATCTTCTTTATTTTTTGATAATGTCCTGAAGTTTCTCCTTTATGCCATAATTCTTTCCTACTACGTGAATAAAAACATGTTTCGTTTTTTTCTAGCATATAATTATAACTTTCTTCATTTACATATGCTAACATTAATACTTTTTTTGTGTAAAAATCTTGTATTATAGCTGGTATCAGCTCCATTTTCTCAAAATCTGGTTTCATTTTGCTATACTCCTAACACTTATATTATTTTTAGCTAGTTCTTGTTTTACTTCATCTATTGTTGCTTCTTTATAGTGAAACAATGATGCCACAAGAGCTGCGTCACAATTTGTTTCTTGAAATACATCTACAATATCTTTTATGCTTCCACAGCCTCCACTTGCTATTACTGGTATTCCAACATTTTGGACAACTTCTTTTGTCATTTCAATGTCATAGCCTTTTTTAGTTCCATCTGCATCCATTGAAGTTAATAATATTTCTCCTGCGCCTAGTTCTTCACATTTCCTAGCCCACTCTATTAAATCCAAACCTGTATTTTCTCTTCCACCTTTTATATATACTTTAAAATTGCCTTGTTCGTCTCTTTTTCCATCTATTGCAACAACTACACATTGTGAGCCAAATTCGTTTGACGCTTCTTTAATTAAATCTGGATTATTTACTGCTGCTGAATTTATAGAAACCTTATCTGCACCACTTTTTAGTATATTTCTAAAATCTTCTAATGTTCTTATTCCACCGCCTACTGTTAATGGAATTCTAAGTTCTTTTGCTCCTTCTTCTATTATATCTTTTATAATTTCTCTCTCTTCAAAGCTTGCTGTTATATCTAAAAATACAATTTCGTCTGCACATTGTTTTTCATAAATTTTAGCATATTCCACTGGATCTCCTATATTTGTTAATCCTTCAAAGTTAATTCCTTTTACTACTTTTCCATTTTTTATATCTAAACACGGTATTATTCTTTTTTTAAGCATCTTATTACCTCCACTAAATCTATTCTCTTTTCATAATATGCTTTACCTACTATGCATCCATAATATCCTAAATCTGCTACGTCATATAAATTTTTTTCTTCTTTTATTCCTCCTGATACAATGAAATTTATATTTGTCTCTTCTTTTATTTTTTTATACATATCAAAATTTGGTCCGCTGTAATGTTCCGTCTTTTGATATATCTGTTACTACTATGTATTTAATACCCATTTTTTCTAGTTTTTTTATAAAATCAATGTAATTAACTTCACTTGTCTCAAGCCAACCAGAAATAGAAACATTGCCGTCTTTTACATCTACACCAACTACTATTTTTTCTGCTCCATATTTGTTTAACATTCTTTTTAAAAACTCTGGATTTTGTATTGCTGATGTTCCTATTATTATTCTATTTATTCCTATTTCTTCTAGGTAAATCTTAACTGTATCTTCTGTTCTTATTCCTCCACCTAACTCTATCGGAATTTTAACACTTTCTCTAATCTTTCTTATTGTTTCAATATTTACGCTAGTTCCGTCTTTTGCACCATCTAAATCTACTAAATGTAAGTATTCTGCTCCAATTTTTTCAAAGTCTTTTGCTAATTCTTCTGGATTCTTACTATAAACTGTTTTTTGGTTGTAATCCCCTTTATATAATCTAACTGCTTCACCATCTTTTATATCTATCGCTGGTATTACTATCATTCGACAATCTCCTTCCATGCTTTTAGTATGTTTTGTCCAACTTCTCCACTTTTTTCTGGATGGAACTGACAACCTAAAACATTATTTTTCCCAACTATTGCGGGTATTTTTTGTCCTCCATATTCTGTATAGCAAATTACTTCTTCATCTTTAAAATCCGCCATGTATGAGTGAACAAAATAGACATCATCAAATTCTTTAATGTATTTTAATATGCTATTATTTTTATTAAAGTACAATTCATTCCAGCCCATATGTGGTAATTTTTTATCTGTTTTTATTAAATCAACATTTCCCTTTAAATACCCAAGTCCTTTAGTCTCTTTAACTTCATATCCTTTTTCAAGTAATACTTGCATTCCTAAGCAAATACCTAGAATTGGTATTCCTGCTTGTTTTCTTTCATTTAAAATGTCTATCAAATTATATTTTTCTAAATTTTCCATTGCAACATTGAAACTACCTACACCAGGCAAAATTATACCTTTTGCTTGTTTTATTATTTCTTCATCTCTTGAAATAACTGCGTTTATCCCTACTCTATCACAAGCATTTAATACACTTCTTACGTTTCCAATATTATAATCGATTATTACTACCATTATTCTATAACTCCTTTTGAAGACATTATTTTGTCTTTGTTTTCCTCATTAATTGTAATTGCTTGTTTAAATGCTCTTCCAAAACTTTTAAATAGTGCCTCTATTATATGATGTGTATTTTTTCCATATTCTAAGTTTAAATGTAATGTCATACCACTATTAACTGCTATTGCTCTAAAAAACTCTTCTGTAAGTTCTGTCTCAAATTCTCCAACTCGCTCACAAGGAAATTCTGCATTAAATACTAAATATGGTCTTCCCGATATATCTAATGAACAATGTGCTAATGTTTCATCCATAGGTAAAAAAGCATCTCCATATCTATTAATTCCTGCTTTATTTCCTAATGCTTCTTTTATAGCTTTTCCTAGCAATATCCCTATATCTTCAACACTGTGGTGTCCGTCTACATATAAATCACCATTACATTCAACTTTAAGATATATTCCACTGTGGAATGCGAATAATTCTAACATATGATTAAAAAATCCTATTCCTGTTTTAATATTACTATTTTCGTTTACATCTAAATTTATTTCTATAAATATTTCTGTTTCCTTTGTTTTTCTATCTAGTTTTGCTTCTCTCATTAATTCTAAACCTCCCATATTCTATTTTTTATTTTACTCTACAAAGTCCTTTATTATTTTAATAAATCTATCCATTTGCTCATCTGTTCCTATTGTCACTCTTAACCAATTATCTGTTTTTGGCTTATTAAAAAATCTTACTAATACTTTATTCTCTCTTAGATAATTAAAAATATCTTCTGCCTTTTTATTTTTGTGCATTATGAATAGGAAATTAGTCTTAGAATCTAACACTGTAAATCCTATTTTTTCTAATTGCTCTTTTGTCCTTTGTTTTGTATCGATTATCATATTTCTCGTTTTATCAAAATATTCTATATCCTTTATTGCTTCTATTGCTAATGTTTGAGCTACAAAATCTATTGGATATGAATTGAATGAATCTTTTATTTTATTCATTCCCTTGATTAATTCTTCATTTCCTATTGCAAATCCTACTCTTAAACCTGCTAAAGAGTAAGATTTTGATAGTGTTCTAATTACCAATAAATTATTATATTTATTAATTAATGATACTACTGTTTCTCCGCCAAAATCAACATATGCTTCATCTATAATTACAACACTTTTAGGATTATTTTTTACAATAGTTTCAATTTCATCTCTTGATAAGCTTATGCTTGTTGGAGCATTAGGGTTTGCTATGATTATACCATTGTTTGGTACCAAATAATCATTTATGTTTATTGTAAAATTATCATTTAATGGTACAGTTTTAGCTTTTACATTGTACATATCACTATAAACTAGATAAAAACTATATGATATATCTGGCATCAATATATTATCCTTTTCCATAAAGAATGTTTGAAATGCTATTGCTAATACTTCATCAGACCCATTTCCGACAAATATATTTTCCTTATTTACACCCAATACCTCTGCCATTGTTTCTCTTAATTTTGTACTTTCTGGATCTGGATATAATCTTAACTTACTTACATCTAAATTATTTAAAGCCTCTTTAACTTTTGGTGATGGTTGATAGGCATTCTCATTTGTGTTTAGTTTAATATATACTCCATCCTTTGGTTGCTCTCCTGGCACATATGGTAGTATTTCATCTGCTTTTTTACTAAAAAAACTCATATTTTACACCTTCCTTTAAAATCTAACTTTAATTGAATTTGCATGTGCATCTAGCCCTTCTAAATTTGCAAATTCTATTACGTCTTGTTTAAATGTTTCTAACACTTCTTTTGGATAATAACTAAATGATGAATATTTTACGAAGTCATATACTCCTAAGCTTGAATAAAATTTTGCTGTTCCTGATGTTGGCAATACATGGTTTGTTCCACTCATGTAATCTCCTAATGGCTCTGGTGAATTTTCTCCTAGGAATATTGAACCTGCATTGTATACTTTTGATAATTGAGACATTGGATCTTCTACTAATATTTCTAAATGTTCTGGAGCTATTTCATTTGCTACTTCAAATGCTTTGTCTATTGTTTCTACTAAAATCGTTGCTCCAAAATTTGTTAATGAATATTCTATAATATCCTTTCTTTTTAAATCCTTTATTTGTATTTGTATTTCTTTATTTACTTCATCTGCTATCTGTTCACTTGTTGTTATTAAGATTGCACTTGATAATTTATCATGTTCTGCTTGGCTCATTAAGTCTGCTGCGATATATTTTGCATTTGCCTTTTCATCTGCTATTACTAATACTTCTGATGGTCCAGCTATCATATCTATATCTACTGCTCCATATACGTATTTTTTAGCTGTAGCAACATATATGTTTCCTGGTCCTACTATCTTATCAACTTTTGGTATTGTTTCAGTGCCGTATGCAACTGCTGAAATTGCCTGTGCTCCACCTATTTTATATATTTTTTCTATGCCACATACTTTTGCTGCTGCAAGTATTACATTTGGTATTTTTCCTCCCGCTTTAACAGGTGTTATCATTATAATCTCTTTTACTCCTGCTAATTTTGCTGGTATTATATTCATTAATACTGTAGATGGATACGCTGCTGTCCCTCCTGGTACATATACAGCTACTCTATTTAATGGTCTTACAAGTTGCCCCATTATTACATTGTTATCTTTATATATTGTCCACGATTTTTGTATTTGATTTTTGTGAAATTCCTCTATTTGTTCTTTTGCTCTTTTTAATATCCTTATAAAGTTTTCTCCTGCTGCTTTTGTGCCTTCTTCAATTTCTTCTTTTGTTACCTCAATTTCTCTAATATTATTAATTGCATATCCATCAAATTGTTTTGCATATTCAATTAACGCCTTATCTCCATTATTCTTTACATTATTTACTATTTTTTCTACTGGTTCATTTACTTCTTTGTTTATTTCCTCTTTTCTTCCACTTAAACTATTTATTACATTGCTTAGATTACCTTCATAGTATAGTTTTTTTAACATTTTACTTATCTCCTTTCACTTTTTCACTTAATTTATCTACCATTTCATAAATCTCTTTACTTTTATATTTTAAGCTTACTTTATTTGATATTAATCTTGTTGATACATCACTTATCTTTTCAATCACTTCTAATCCATTCGCTTTTAATGTTGATCCTGTCTCTACCAAGTCTACTATAGCATCTGTCATACCTATTATTGGTCCTAGTTCAACTGACCCTTCCAATTTTATTATTTCTACATTTTCTGCTTTTGTTGCAAAGTACTTTTTTGCAATGTTAGGATATTTAGTTGCTATTTTTTCTCTTTTATTAAATACTGTGTTTCTGTATT
>CASTFX010000004.1 GCA_949448405.1 uncultured Clostridia bacterium | reverse complement strand
GTACACAGCTTACAATGCGTACATTCCACATGGGAGGTGTCGCAGGAGGAGATATCACACAAGGTCTTCCTAGAGTTGAAGAGTTATTCGAAGCAAGAAAACCAAAGGGACTTGCAATTATTTCTGAAATAGCAGGAAAAGTTAAGATAAAAGAAGAAGGAAATAAAAAAGAAATAACAATAAAAGGAAAAGAAGAAAGCAAAACATATACAATACCATTTGGAGCAAAACTAAGAGTAAAAGAAGGAGACGAAATAGAACCAGGAGCTCAATTAATTGAAGGTTCAGTAAATCCAAGTGAAATACTTGCAATAAATGGACCAGAAGGAGTATACAATTATCTAATTCAAGAAGTACAAAAAGTTTATAGAAATCAAGGTGTTGATATCAATGACAAACACATTGAAGTAATTGGTAAACAAATGCTTAAGAGAGTTAGAGTACAAGATCCAGGGGATACAGGACTATTTGCAGGTTCACTTGTAGATATGTATGAATTTGAAGAAATAAATAATGATGCAATAGAAAACGGCGGAAGACCAGCAACTGGACATAGAGCTCTACTAGGTATAACAAAAGCATCACTTGCAACAGAAAGTTTCCTATCAGCAGCTTCTTTCCAAGAGACAACAAAAGTATTAACAGAAGCAGCAATAAAAGGAAAGACAGATCCATTAATAGGATTAAAAGAAAATGTAATCATAGGAAAACTTATACCAGCAGGAACAGGATTATCACAATATAAAGACATAAAAATAAATACAGAAGAAACAGAAGACGAACAAGATGGTTATAAGTCTAATATAGTTGGTTAATCTAAAATACTGCGGAATATTATAGTTTAACAATAAAAATGAACTCAGATTTTAATAATTTGGGTTCATTTTTTCATAGACATTAATTAAAAGATATGATAAACTAAAAATTATCAAATTAAAGAAGAAATATTAGAAAATAATAAAATATACACTATAATTAAAGTAAATCATAATATAGCTATGGAGGATAATATGAGAGAAATCAAAGTAGAAGATATTACTAAAATGTGTAATGCACAAATTTTAACCCGGAGGAAGTAATGAAATCTTAGGAGATTTCAAAAAGGACACAAGGGAGATACAAGAAGGAGATACATACATAGGGTTACAAGGAGAAAAAGTAAATGGAAGTATATTCTTTGAGAAAGCATTCGAAAACGGGGCAAAAGCAGTAATTGTACAAGGGATAGAAATAGAAAATCAAATATTAGAAAAATATAAAGACAAAGTGATAATAAAAGTAAATAATACTTTAGAGATGCTTCAAGAGATTGCAAAATTTAAAAGAACACTTTATCAAATACCAGTAATAGGTGTAACTGGAAGCGTAGGGAAAACTAGCACAAAAGATATTCTTGCAAGTGTAATAGCACAAAAATATGATACTTTGAAAACAGAAGGAAACTATAATAACCACATAGGAGTGCCATTAACTGTACTAAGATTAAAAGAACATGAAGCAGCAGTTGTAGAAATGGGAATGAATCATCTAGGAGAGATAAGCAAACTTACAAATATTGCTAAACCAACAATCTCAGTAATCACAAATGTAGGAACAGCACATATTGGTCTTTTAGGGTCTAGAGAAAATATATTAAAGGCAAAGCTAGAAATATTAGAAGGTATGGATAAAAACGGATTAGTAGTAATAAACAATGATAATGACATGCTACATAAATGGTATTTAGAAAACAAAGAAAATTTTAATATAATAACATATGGAATAGAAAACGAAAGTAATATAATGGCAAAGAATATAGTTACTGATGAAGAAGGAAGCAATTTCACAGTAGAAATAAATAATAAAGAATATGAATTCCAAATAAAAATTGGGGGAAACCATTTTATACTAAACGCACTATGTGCAATATGTGTTGGATTAAAAAGCGATATTACAATGGAAGAAATAATAAGAGGAATAAAAGAATTCAAGTTAACAAAGAAGAGAATGGAAATCCTTAGGGGGATAAATGGTTCAAACATAATTAATGATTGTTATAATGCAGGATATGATTCGATGAAAGCAGCAATAGAATATTTAATGGAACTAAAAGGTAGTAAAAAGATAGCAGTTTTAGGAGACATATTAGAACTTGGAAACTTTGCAGAAGAGATACATAGAAAAGTTGGAGAAGAAGTATATAAAAATAATCCAGATATTTTAGTAACTGTTGGAGAATTGTCAAAGTTTATATCAGCCAAAGCCGTAGAGCTTGGATATGATGAAGATAGAATGTTTTCATGTGAAACAAAAGAAGAAGCAATAAAAATACTTAAAGATATTATCAAAGAAAATGATTATATATTAGTAAAAGCATCAAATTCTATGAAATTTGATGAAATAGTAGAAGCTATTAAGGAGGAAGAATAATGAAGGTTGCAGTTATTTTTGGGGGACAATCAACAGAACACGATGTATCTAAAGTGTCAGGAAGCGCAGTTTTAAAAAACTTAGATAAGGAGAAATATGATATAACTCCTATATATATAGGAAAAGACGGTATTTGGTATAAATATACGAAAAATATAAAAGAAATAGAACTGCTTAAAATTGATGAGGAAATAACAGAATTAGAAAAAATAGACAATGTATTAGAATTTTTAAAGACTCAAGAACTACTATTTCCAGTGTTACATGGACTATATGGAGAAGATGGAACAATTCAAGGGCTTTTCGAACTAATAAAAGTACCTTATGTAGGTTGTAAAGTTTTAGCATCTAGCATGGCAATGGATAAAGTATATACAAAAATTGTAATAGATAAAGCAGGGATAAAGCAAGCAAAGTCAGAATACATTAGAAAATTTAATGATAAATGCATATATGTAAACAAGAATTTTGATGAAGAAATTTTAAGTATAGAAGAAATCTGCAATAAAATGGAGAAAAATTTAAAATATCCAATGTTTATAAAACCATCAAATTCAGGTTCAAGTGTAGGAGTAAGTAGAGCAAAAACGAAAGAAGAATTAAAAACTGCAATAGAAAATGCAAGCAAGTTTGATAAAAAAATATTAATAGAGCAAGGTGTTTTAGGACATGAGGTAGAATGTGCAGTACTTGGAAATGAAGAAGTTATATCATCAAGAGTTGGGGAAATAAAAGCAGCAGAAGAATTTTATAGTTTTGACGCAAAATATAATAACCAAGAGTCAAAAACAATGATACCAGCAGAAATTTCAGAAAAAACAGAAGAAGAAATTAGAAAACAAGCAGTAAAAGCATTTAAAGCAATTGACGGAAAAGGATTGTCACGAGTAGACTTCTTCGTAGAAGATGAAACAGGAGATATTATATTAAACGAGATAAATACATTACCAGGATTTACACAAATTAGTATGTATCCAAAATTATTTGAAAGTGTAGGAATAAAATATAATAAATTATTAGATAAATTAATTGAATTGGCATTAAAAGCATGATATAATACTTAAAGAAAATTCCTGAGAAAGGGAAGGATGTTAAATGATATTTAAGGACTATTATAAAATATTAGGGTTTGAGACAAGTAGAGTAACAATAGAAGAAGTAAAAATTGCATTTAGAGAGCAAGCTAAGAAATATCATCCAGATTTAAATGAAGGGTCAGGAAATGCAGAAGAGCGCTTTAAAGACATAAATGAAGCATACAGAATATTATCAAACCCATCAAGTAAAAGAAAATATGATAAAAGCTGGAATAGTAATATTGGAAAAAGAAAGAATAAAGAACAAAATGCAAAAAATATGAAGCAGAGTGATACTGTTTTAGGAGAGGTAATGAACATGTTTTTTGGAGCAAAAAAAGAGGAAGAAACAAAACATAAAAAAGGTAAGACACAAATTAAAGGAGAAAACATAGAAACTGCAATAAATGTTAGCATAGAAGATGCGTTTTTTGGAGCAAACAAGAAAATATCGCTTAGAGCAACAGATGGAAGTATGAAAAGTTTTTCAATTAAGATACCAGCAGGAATAAGAAATGAAGAAAAAGTAAGATTAATAGGTCAAGGCAAAAAAGGAGAAAATGGAGGTAAAAATGGAGATTTATTAATCAGAATAAATATAGAAAAAGACAAAAAACTTAGATTAGAGGGCTGCACATTATACACAGATTTAAATTTAACACCATGGGAAGCGGCACTTGGAGCAAGAATAAATGTAGAAGGAATAGATGGAACAGAGACAGTATATGTACAAAAGGGAATACAAAGTGGAGATAAGATAAGAATACAGGGCAAAGGGTATAAAGATGGCAAAGGTGGAAGAGGAGATTTGGTTGCAGAAACAAAGATAATGGTTCCTAAAAATTTAACAAATGAAGAAATATCTGTATATGAAAAATTAAAAGAAATCTCTACATTTAACCCTAGATAAGAGATACAGGTATTGACATATTGATAAAAATAATGTATAATTATGTTTAGTGAATAAATTACAAAAGAAGAACTAAGAAGAATCTAGAAAGAGGTGCAAATATGGACGATATAATTGGAAAACACTTCAGTATAACAGATCCTAAAGGCATAAATACAGTTATATATCAAGTAAACAAAACAAAAAAAGAATACTTAAACGAATTTCCTAAATATACAGTAGAAAGATTAGACTATACAGCAGAAATTAGAGGAGATTCAACAAGAAAAACATATTTTGTTGATGAACCATCACCAAATGGAAACCAACTTGTAATACTTTCTTTCGGAAAAGAAAAAGTAGTAATTAATACGGGGATTTTATTAGGAGATGAAGTAAAAATAACAAAAAAACCAGTACCATTCAAATTCGATACATTATATGCAGAAAAAGAAGAAGAGTATAAAGAGTTTAACTATACCCCAAATTTAAAGAGAGCAATATCAATTATAGACCCAGATACAGCAGAAGAAGTAAAGCCAATGTTGTATTTTGATGAGAAAACAAATGAAGTAAAAGGAAAGTGTAAATTGAAACCATACAAATCTTATTTCGCATTCGAAATAAGAGAGGACTAGGAGGTACATAGAATGTCACAAGAAGAAAGATTAAGAGGAAAAACTAACCCAGCTGAATTAAATGACAATTGGAGAGTTACATATGCAAATTTTGCATCTAACAAAGAGCAAACTAATTTAAAAGCAAATGGTAAAGATTTAAAGAATGACGAATTACTAAGATTATTAGGATTCAAAGAGAATTCAAATGGAGAGATGACACTATCTGCAGCTTCACATAAACCAGATAAGGATAGAAAAGGAAATGTTGTTGTTAGAAAAACACTAGATGGAAGAACTTTAACAGATGAAAGAGAAACTGTTGAAAGATAAAACTAAAGAGTAGGTGAAAATGAATGCACTATAAGATAGAAGGAACAATAAAAAGAAATAAAGGAAGATTTATAGTTTTTATAGTACTATGGTTATTCATGACCATAGTACTTGTTGCACCTATGGCATATGCACAGCATAATGCTATAATAGATGGTGCTTTTAATTTTGGAGAATTTGTAACTCAATTTGCAGGCACATATACAAAACTTGGAGAAGTAGTACGGAAGCATAGGAGAATACATAAAAGAATTCTTAGGAATCCTATGGAAATTTACATTTATATATGCAATACTTATGTTTGTAGGTTTTGTAAAAACAGCACCTAAAAATGAATACACAGATATAGAGCAAGGATCAAGTGACTGGGCGAATAGGGGAGAACAATACAAAGTACTAAGTAGAAATAAAGGAATAATACTTGCAGAAAATAATTATTTACCAGTAGATAAAAGAGGAAACGTAAATGTTCTAGTAGTTGGACGGATCTGGATCTGGTAAATCTGCATCATTTTCAATACCAAATGCTTACCAAATGTTAGGTTCGTATGTGTTCACAGATCCAAAAGGGGAATTATATGATAAGACAGCAGGTTTCTTACAAAGAAATGGATATGATATAAAAGTATTGAACTTAGTAAGACCGCAAAACAGTGATGGATATAACCCACTTATGCATATATCATCAGAGTTAGACGTAGACGTTATAGCAAATACAATAGTAAAAGGGCAAAAATCAGAAGGTGGAAATTCAGACCCATATTGGGACGATATGGCAGAAATGCTACTTAAAGCTTTGATATATTATTTAATAGCAACAAGACCAGAAGAAGAACAAAACTTAGCAAGTTGCGCAGAGCTAGTTAGAGCAGCAAACACAAATGGAGGAAACAACTTACTTTCAGAACTTATGGGACAACTTCCATATGATCACCCAGCAAGAATGTATTATAAATCAATTGAAATAGCACCAGAAAAGACATATGGATCAATACTAAGTTCACTTCAATCAAAACTTGGTAAATTTGATTCAAAAGAAATAGCAGAACTAACATCAACAGATACAATAGATTTTGAAGAAATAGGAAAAAGAAAAACAGCTGTATACGTTATATCTTCAGATACACATACAGCATATGATTTCTTATTAACAATATTCTTTGCACAGATGATACAACAATTATATGATTTTGCAGACTTACAAGGAGGACAATTACCAATGCCAACATTCTTTATCCTAGATGAGTTTGCTAACATTGGAAAAGTTCCAGACTTTGATAAAAAGATATCTACAAGTAGAAGTAGAAAAATACAATTTAGCGTAATACTTCAAAACTTAGACCAGCTAGAAGCGGTATATGAAAAATCTTATGAAACAATCATACGGAAACTGTGATACGCACGTATTCTTAGGAAGTAACTCACAAAAAACAGTAGAATATTTTTCAAAGGCACTAGGAGAAAAGACAGTATCAAGAGATAGTATATCAGTAAATAAAGATAGACAAAATTGGATGCAAGGCAAGAGTGTATCAGATCAAATAAATGCAAGAGCACTTTTAACACCGGATGAGCTTAGAAGATTTGATAATGATTTTTGTATAATATTTGAAAAAGGAATAAGGCCAGTAAAAGCCAGAAAATATTACTATTTCATGAAACCAGAGAGTAAAAAACTTGCAGAATTTACTTTAAGTCATAATGACATAAGAGATTTAGATAGAGGAGTATGGAGAAAGTATAATCCATATAACCCATATGTTCCAGAAACAGAAAAACAGCCTAAACAAGATTTAAAAGTGGAAAGCCTAGATGATTTATTTGAAGATGAAAAGAAAGATGATGCACCAGTTTTACCACAAGAAGAAATAATAGAAGAAGTTAAAGTACCAGAACCAAAAATGCCAGAGCCTGAACCAGAAAATGATATGGATTTGCAAAAAGAATTAGAAGCAAAATTTGATGAGTTATTTGGACCAATAGATTAAAATAAACAGCTATGAATGTTTTAAACATTCATAGCTGTTTTAATAATTATTACTCTTTCTAATTTAGTTCAGAAAAACCATTATTCCATAATTCATTGCAAGATAAGTCAATATTATCATTCCAGAGAATTCCATATCCACCTATATCTACTTTGACTTGATTAAATAAGCCACTAATATTTAATAAATCCTTGAAAGCAGAAAATTTATTAAATAAAGTTTTTACATCATAGTATTTCTTACTTCCATTTTCAAAATTAATAAGCAATATAAAATTATCTAAGGGTTCTACTGATTTGACTCTATAAAACATAAAATCAACCTCCTATTATTCCAATGGTGGAAGTTTACTAAAATTTTGTGTATTCCAAATATAAAGTAATTCAGTTTTATGAATATTAATCCACTCTTTTACTAATGAAAAAGCTTTATCAGGTAAATCACCATTAATTAAGGCGCAATTATTGATATCAATGACACCAAGATAATCTCCATATATAGCATGTATATGAGGTGGATTATGTTCTTTTTGCTTGAAATACATCTTAATAACAATTCCATAAAAACTAGATAGCATAGGCATATAATCACTCCTTTCGGTATAAAAAATACCTCCAGACGAGTTATATATCTACTGATTATTTTCTTTTAAAAAAGTATAAATAACCAAAAAAGCCTTTATTATAAGGCATAAATCAATAAAACAGTAGTGAATTTACTACTAATTTACTACTTTATAAAGATTTTTAACAAAGAGCCTAGGTATGCAATTAAAAATATAATGCAAAGTAAAACGACTAGTAATTTACTAATCGTTTTCTTTTTTTATTCAAAAGGATTTATTGGTGGATTTTTAATTGGCTTTTCTAAAAAGAAAGCATATAAAGGAATATTTAAAGCAAGTGCAATTTTTCTCAAAAGAACAATGCTCATAGTTTGCATAACATTAGTTGCTTCTAAATTGGCGATCATAGATGCACTAGTTCCTGATAATTCGGCTAGTTTTTCTTGACTGATTCTTCCATATTCGTCTGTATTTTCACTTGAACAATTATTATTTATTCTATAAAATTTGATATTATTGCCAATTATTTTTAAAATTATTTTGTCTTCTTCTGTTTGTTTAACTCTCATAACACCACTCCTTTTTTATAGAACTAACTTCTATTTTATTATGAACTATTATCACTAAAATTAGTATTGATTATAAACTGATAAAATATCAGTAAAAATGTTGACTATATAAAATAAAAGTGGTAGAATCTTATTATCGGTTAGTGAAGTGTCTATAACCGGTGTTGTAATATTGTTGGGAGCAGTATGCAGTTAATCCAACAATAGCAGTATCGGAACACAAAGGAAGTTTATAGTGTTCCTTATTTTATGGTAATAATATTCTTTACGAATATTTATTATATAAATAAAAATTTTATATGTTAGAAAGGAAGATAAAAAATGAAGAAAACAAGTAAAATTTTATTATCAGCACTAGCAATATCTAGTATGTTTTTTACTATGACAGTTAATGCAGAAGAACTTACACCTACACCTAGCGAAAGTCAAACAAATCAAGTAGCACAAGAAACTACTACAACAAAAAGTTTAAAAGACTTAACAGAGGAAGAATTAAACAACATTATTCCAAATACTATTGAAATAAATATCACTAAAACAGAATATGCAAATTATATTACAAGAACAAATTTTCAAACAGATGAAGAAGATATTGTTCAAAAAGCATTAGAAGAAAAGTTTATGGAAATATTTAATCAAAATGGAATAACTAATGTATCCACTTCTGAATTTTTAACAGGTTGTGATTTAGGTGGTGGAATTGGATTTATTGACAATGGAAGTATTGGAATAAACGGATCAAATTATGGAAAAGAATTCACTATCAAATATGCTAAAGAAAGTGCTTATAGTGAACAAGATGCAACATATATTAAAAATGCAGTAAATAATATTAAGTTTGCAAATTTTGAAGGTACGGACGCAGTTTTTACAATGTATAATATAGGTGACGAAGAAAATGCTAGTAAATGGACTGAAAATACATACAATTTCAATAAACTATTCAATGATAGTTCTATAACTATTAAAGGTACAACTGGTGTTGGTGGCATAGGTGGAGGAACACCTTGGGGAGTTGGATATATTTTATACTTCTATAAAAATAATGTTCTATATGATATAAAACATATTATGAATATGGGTGCTTATGGAACAACATTAGAAAATGGAACACCTGTTAATATGGCTAAATTAGAAACTGATGACGAAATTTACAAAACTATGGCAAAAGAATTAGAAAGTAAAGGTTTTAAAAATATTTTAGGTTGTTATGAATTAACAGCTTATGGAACAACTACTAACAATATGAAAATATCATTTAATCTTGGAAGTAATTACAATGGTAAGGAAGTTCAAATATTACATAAAAAGAAAGACAATACTTATGAAATATTTAAAACAGCAATAACAGACGGAAAAGCAGAAATATCAGTTAGTGAGCTTTCTCCATTTATGATAGCTTTAAGTGATAATGAAACTATTACTACTGAAAACGTAAATAAAGCACCAAACAATGCTCAAACTTCTTCTATAGACATTGTATTATATTCTATATTAGCTCTTGGATCTTTAGTAGGAATTACTTATATTCTAGTTAGTAAGAAGAAAAAGGAAATAGCCTAGTTGCTATTTCTTTCTATTTAAAGTAATGAAAAAAATAAAATTTAAAACAAAAAATATTCTACTAATTTTATTTATAGTAGTGTTCCTATTCTCTACTACTAAAATTGTATTATTCCTATTAGATTCTAACAAAAATAAAAATGATACAAAAGAATTGATCCAAAATGTTATTAGTATAGATATAGAAGAAGAAAAAGAAGTATTTAAAATTGATTTTGAAAAACTATTATCTATCAATAGTGATACTATTGGTTGGATACGATTTAATCAAGATAAAATAAACAACCCTATTGTACATACAAAAGACAATTCATATTATCTTAAACGTTCCTTTGAAAAAGAAAGTAATCAGGCAGGAACAATATTTATGGATTATCGAAATGAATCTTTTAATGATAGAAATGTTGTATTATTCGGTCATTCAATGTTAGACGACACTATGTTTGGATCATTACAAGATATATTTAAAAATGAATTTTTTGATAAAAAGGAAAATAACTATATTCAAATATACAATAAAGATAATGAACTTTTGACTTATCAAATATTTAGTTATTACATTATAGAAAAAGAAGAATATTATATAACTACTTCATTTAAAAGTGATAGTGATTTCAATAAATTTATTGATACCATTACAAGAAGAAGTTATAAAAAGTTTGATATAGAAGTATCTACAAGTGATAATATACTTACACTTTCCACTTGCTCGGGTACAGGTGGAACATCTAAAAGAAAAGTCGTACACGCAAAAAGAGTTGAAAATTTAGAATAATCTATAAAATGATTTAAAACGAAAAGTAGTATCTATAAAGTTTTAAAAGATTTTAGATGCTACTTTTATTTTTTGAAATAAAGGAGTTGAAATTTATGTTAGAAAAAATATTTAAAATTTTAGGTGTTATAGGTTTTGTAGTAATTTGTATACTATCTTTCATAATACCTAATAATCCACTAGAAATAGTAGTAAAAGGTATTAACTATGATTATCCTATGTTTTTATGTATAATTGTTTTCGGTGGTTTATTGTATTCAATAATCTTATATGGTATCTACTTGTTGATAAATACTATATATAAAAAATATCTTAATAAAAATAACAGAGCATAAAAACATAATAATTTTGGAATATAATTTATGATCCAAAATTATTTTTTGTTTTACTATATATTAAACAGGCTAAAAATGGTATAATTATATTGGAAATTTTATATTGTGTAGTTAAATAATATTATTAAATAAGGTGGGATTTGTGTGGAAGAAGAAAGAATATTAAACGAAAATGAGTGGTTAGTTAAAAGTATTGCTAAAAAATATATAGGAAATGGTGTACCATTTGAAGATTTATTACACTATGGAAGATATGGTCTTTGGATAGCATCAGAAAAATTTGATGAAAGCAAAGGAACTAAAATATCTACACTTGCCACCCCTTGGATCAAATGGGAAATTGAAGATTATATTGCTGAAACAAAAGGTATTTCAAATTATAATAGCAAACGAATAAATAAAATGAAAAAAGTAGAAAACGAATTAACACAAGAGTTAAAACGTGATCCTACTGATAAAGAGGTTGCTGATAGATTAGAAATACCATTAGAGAAATTAGTTGAATTGAAAACATTATCACAACAAAATATCTCATTAGAAAGTACTATTGATAGTGAAAGTGATGCTACTCTTTCTGATGTTATTGCTGATAACTCTATGACACCTGAAGAACAAACAATAGATAATGAAAACAAAAAAGATATTCAGCTAATAAAAGAGGCTTTTTTTAAAACTTTATATCCTCACGAAAAACTTATTTATACATTTAAATACAAAGAAGAAATGAATGATACAAATATAGCAAAAAAGCTTGGAGTTAATAGAGTTAAAATTAAGAAAATAGTAGAAAATATTAACAATAAACTTAATGATTTTTATGAATCTGACGAATATCATAATATAACTAATGGAAAAACAGATCGTTTATTGAAAGATATTATTGAAAAACAAAAGAGAAATATTGATATATCTGCAAAGACTGAAAAAATTGCTAAATATGAAGATTATGAAAAATTAGAAGAAAAAAACTTTAAAGATATATCAACAAGATTTCAAGAAGAATATGCAATAAATTTAAGATATTCAACTTTCGAAGAACAATTTAAAAATATTTGTGAACAAAAAGATATAACTGAATCAATGTTTTGCAGAGCAACAAATTTAAGTGAAGAGACGTTTAAATATTATAAAACTAAGGGAGCAATACCAAGTATAAAAGCAATGGTATCTTTTGGTATATACTTCAAATTATCAAGTCATACTATAAATGCACTTCTAGATACAGCTGGATATAGTTTTAAAAAAAATAATAGGACGCATCTTGCATATGCCTTTGTTCTGGAGAAATTAAATGGATATCCTATTGAATATTGTAATAAAGTATTAGAATTATTAGGTATTGAAGAAAAAGATTTTTTAAATATTTATCCACAGGCTAAAAAGAAGAGCAAGAAAAAACAAGAACAAAAGAAAAACTAAAATAAAAAATAATTATTTATCATAGTATTTTGATTTATTGATTTTAATAGAAGCTGTAGTAAAATACGGCTTTTTTTTGTATGTAAAAAAAGGGTGTATCATTTATACACCTTTATTTTTCAGCCAAATATACAATCGCCTATAACTATAGTGTCAGCGAGAGAATCGTTCGACAACATTTAAAAATCTAAAGAAAGGAGAATAAAGTCTATGAAAATTGTAGGTATTGAAGAAAGAATTGGCGTATATGAAGATAATCCATTTCATAATGTTAATCTTCATTGTGCAGAAGAGTTCGGCAATAACGATAAAAGCGAAGGACTTAAGGTTTCAATAGTTAAAGTAAAGTATAATGTCTTAACAAAAACTTTTGGCAAAGAATTAACTACGTTAGAAATTAAAAGTCTTGTAGGCAGAGATGTAGAAGAATTTCATTACGATAGATACGGAAATGTTAGTCTTATAGAATTCGTTGGCTCTACCGAAACAAGCAAAAAATAATGCAAAATTAAAGTGTATACAGGTGGTGTAGTTTATAGCTACACCCTACCTGTAACTAATTTTTAAAAGGAGAAGAATTATGAATCTATTACAATTAAAAGAAGTTTTTGATCTAAACAAGAACAAAACTATAACGTTAAATGACGACTACTACATATTTATATTTAATAAATATTATACCACTATCAGCATATACGATAATGACATATTGAATTATAACGAAATAGCTCAAATTTTTTATTCAGATACGGGAGAAGTTTGGTTAGCTTTAGCAAAAGAAGAAATCGGCATTACATATATAGATAAAATAGAATATAGCTTAACAGATTCTATTGATAAGTTAGATTTATCGCCTGATCTGTTGGAAGCATTAAAGGAGAAGATGTATGAAGAATCAAGTACAAAATAAATTAAGTTTTGAAGAAAGACAAATCAGAAGAAGAAATCAAAAAGTAAATGAATTAAGATTTAAGCAAGGTATAAAAGAACTATTTTCAAAAAAGCTAAAATTTATAATATTTTCACTCTATATAATCATTGCAATACTTCTTTGGATTCTTATTTATGATCCAAGTAGTTATAAGAATATTTTTAAATTATTAGTCTACATTCTATTTTGGTTAATTTTTGGTATTTTTACCTTTGGTATTATAACGTGGTTTGGAAAGCCTAAAAAAGCAAAAAAAATAGAAGACGACGTAAAAGATGTTCTCAATATAAAAGAAGATCACAAAGTACCTATTTATGTTTCAAAATTTAAAAGAAGATGCAATATTAACAATAATATTAACACTTTTAAGTTTTATTCTCCTGATTTTTCAGAATCTAAATACGAAGAAAAAAGAACAGATATAGAACAAAAATTAGGAATCAAGATTATAGATAAAATAGAAAGTGATCAAGAATATATATACTTTGATTTTATTTTAAAGAAAAGTATTAAATCAAAAGGAGAATTAAAAGATGACAGAATCTAGTAATACCTTAACTTTGGGCTATGATTTGGAATATTGGAAAAACTTTGGAATTAAAAAAGAAATAAATGTTGATATTTCGCCACGAACAAATTCCCATATTCTATTATCGGGAATGAGTGGATCGGGTAAGTCATTTGCTGAATTCGGGTTACTAACAAAGCTAATTTTGGCTGATCCGTCAGGGGAATACTATTTTGCCGATTACAAAGCTGACGATATGTTCGAATGTTTGCGTGGCACTCCCCGTTATCGTTCTTTCAAACAAACAACGGAGTTATTGGAAATAGTTCACAATAGGTTAAATGATAGAATGTCAGGAAAAGACAAGACACGCCACCCTATCACTTTTATATGGGACGAATATATGGCAAATATACTTGCTCTTATGAATGAAGATAAAACAAGGGCTAAAAAAGTTATGAATGATGTTAGCGAAATACTTTTAATGGGTAGGTCTAAATCTATAAGGCTTGTATGCTCTTGTCAGCGACCTGATGCTGTGGCTTTCCCTGTTGGATCGAGATTAAATTATGGAATAGTTATAATTTTAGGTGTTGGGAAATCGATATATGAAATGCTTATGCCCGATCATTTGGAACAAATAAAAAAGAAAGAATTTAATCGTGGCGAGGGTGCAGTTTTATTACAGAGTGCTGATCTACACTTTATCAAAATAGGACAAGTTAATGATATGGAACGTATAAAAGAAATTTGTATAGAAGCATTATCAAAACCAATAGACGGTGGCGAAGCGTAGCGAAAGCCACCGTAAAGGAGGGGTTAGCATTGCCCCCGACTTCGATACAGATACAAATTGCTAATGAATCGTTGAAAAATCAATAAAAAACGATGTATCTAATGTTGATACAAGGAGGTTAAAACACTATGGAATTTAAAAATGAGCCTAGTAAATCTTGGTTTTGCGAATTTAATAATCCTGAATTACACGGATTCGAGGGTACACCAGAAGAAATAGTAGATAAAGTTATCGAAATATGGACTAAAGATAATCCACAAAGAACCTGTGCAGTTGCTTATTGCATTTCAGCAAAGGGATTAAAACACCTACATTGTGTACTAGAAGATAAGAAAAGCATTAGATTCTCTGGGATCAAAAAGCTATTTAATGGTATGAATATTCAGCCTACAAAAGGAAATAAGCAACAGGCAGACGATTACATAAACAAACGTGGGAAATATGAAGAAAAAGGCGAAAAAGTACTTTTAATAAAATATTGTGGAGATATCCAAGGAAAGCAAGGAAAACGAAACGACATAGAAGCTATCGAAGAATTGATCGAACAAGGTCTAACTCCGAATGAAATTTTTGATATATCACTTGCATATAGAAAATTTGAAAAAATTACTAAAGATGCATACTACCGAAAAAGATATAAAGAAACTCCACCTAAAAGAGATGTCAGAGTATATTGGCATTATGGAAAGGCTGGGACAGGTAAAAGTTATACATACATAAAATTAGCCGAAGAATATGGAGAAGAAAATATTTACAGAGTAAGTGAATATACGAATGGTTTTATAGACAAATATAATGGAGAACCTATACTCTTTATGGATGAGCTACGAAGTGAAAGCCTACCTTATACCTTACTTCTGACTATGATAGAGGGCTATAAAACACAGATTCATAGTCGCTACACTAATAGTTTTTGCCTTTGGAATGAAGTACATATAACAAGTATATTTCCACCTGATGTATTATATAAACAAATGTATTTATTTAAAAGTGATACTTACGATCAATTAAAAAGAAGAATAAATCTTATAGTCTACCACTATAAGGAAAATGACAAATTCTTAACAAAAGAAATGACTATGGAAGAATACAGAGAATTTTCTTACTTAAATTCTGATTATGATTAAAATTTTAAAATGAAAGGAAATGGTTCTAATGCAAAAAGAATTTTATAGATCAAATAACAATGATGTTCCTATAAGTGAAAAATATACACTTACTATTGAAGAGGCATCAAAGTATTTTCGTATAGGCGAGAATAAACTTCGCAAGTTAGCAGAAGCAAATCTCAATTCTAGTTGGGTGCTAATGAATGGGAATCGAATTCAAATAAAAAGAAAGCAATTAGAAAAAATAATAGATTCTTTAAATGCGATATAGAAAAATGAGCCTTGTTTGTGATATAATGATATTGCATATCAAGGCTCTTTCTAATTGAAAGGAGCAAAATATATGTCAGAAAAAAGAAGAGATAAAAAAGGACGTATACTACAAAATGGAGAGAGCCAAAGAAAAGACGGAAGATATGCTTATAAATATATTGATAATTTCGGGAAGCCAAAATTTTTGTATGCTTGGAAGCTTACACCACTAGATAAATTACCAAAAGGAAAAAGAGAAGATTTATCATTAAGGGAAAAAGAAGAAGCATTACAAAAAGACTTATTCGATGGAATAGACTCTACAGGTAAAAAAATGACTGTCTGTGATCTTTACGAGAAATATATCAGAATCCACTCTAATGTACGAGATAATACAAAAGTAGGACGAGAAAGGCTTTTAAAATCCCTAAAAGAAGACAAACTTGGAGTATGTGCTATTGAGAATGTAAAGCCGTCAGATGCTAAAGAATGGGCTATACGAATGAAATTAAAGGGTACTCCGTATCAAGTCATTAAGAACGATCAAAGGTCTTTAAAAGCTATATTTTATATGGCGATAGAAGACGACTGCATAAGGAAGAATCCATTTAAGTTTAAACTTAAGGACATAATCGACGACGATACAGAGTCTAGAGTTCCACTTACACCATTACAAGAACATAACTTATTAGAGTTTATGAAAAATAGTAAAATCTATTATAAGTATGTAGACGATATAATAGTATTTCTTGAAACAGGTTTAAGGGCATCTGAATTGTGTGGATTAACAGAAACAGATTTGGATTTTACGAATCGTGAAATCAATATCGATCACCAATTATTAAAAAATAAACAAGGTTATTACATTGAAACACCTAAAACAGATGCAGGAGTTAGAAAAGTACCTATGAGTGATAAGTGTTTTCAAGCATTAAAACGAATTATAGCAAATAGGAAGAATATTAAATCTATTGTTATTGACGAATATAGCAACTTTGTATTTCTAAATCGAAATGGACTTCCAAGAATAGCAAGAGATTATGCTAACGTATTTCGTGGTCCAGTTTCTAAATACAATGAATGCCACACAGAATCATTACCACATAAAACAACACCTCATAGCCTAAGGCATACATTCTGTACTAAAATGGCTAATTCAGGAATGAATCCAAAAGCATTACAATATATTATGGGACACTCTAATATTCTTATAACATTAAGTTACTACGCACACGTAAATTCAGAATCAGCAAAGATCGAAATGGAAAGAGTATTAAAAAGTGAAATTTACTACTTTTTTACTACTTTTGAAAGCGAAAATATAAGAAATTATGAGAATATATGTGAGAATCTTCCAAAACAAGAAAAGCCACAAACCCTTGTAAAACCAAGTTATAGTGGCATATAAGAATTTATAAAAAGTTATTAAAAAATTATGTACTATTTTAAAAGAAAAAATGACTAATTTCAATCAAATTTTCTAGGTATTTAGTACTAGAAAAGTATATAACTACTTTTCCTGATAATATTTTTAAGAATATTTGTTCTGTTCGCTTGTATTTTCTTCAGAATTATTATATAGTAGGAATGCAAGAAATGGAGGAAATATATGAAATTTATACATATAGCAGATGTGCATTTTGATGCACCATTTACAGCAATGCAAACAAGAAATTTAGCAAACCAAAGAAGACTAGAACAAAGAGAAAGTTTTAAAAAAGTAATTGAATATATAAAAAGAGAAAATATTCCATATCTATTTATATGTGGAGATTTATATGAACAAGAATATATAAAAAATAGCACAATTGAATATATAAATAAATTATTTGAAGAAATATCAAATACAAAAATATTTATAATACCAGGAAACCACGATCCGTATATAAAAAACTCATATTACAAGACATATAATTTTGCTAAAAATGTAAAAATATTTACAGAAAATCCCGAAAAAATAGAACTTGATAATGTGGATATCTATGGATACGGATTTGAAGATTTTTATATGCAGTCTGAAATTATTGATAATATAAAAATAGAAAATAAAGAAAAAATAAATATACTACTTACACACGGAGATTTAGACGGAGCTAAAAATAACAGTATAAGATATAATCCTGTATCAAAATCAAAATTAAAAGCCTTAGAATTTGATTATGTGGCATTAGGTCATATACATAAAAAAATTATAGAAGAAAACATAGTTTATCCAGGTTCATTAATCTCTCATGGTTTTGATGAACTTGGCGAACATGGAATGATAGAGGGACAAATAGATGAAAAAACAAAAGAATTATCTCTAAAATTCATACCTATAGATGAAAAAGAATTCATAGAAGAAAATATAGATATAAGTCAGATATATTCAAAAGAAGAATTAATTGAAAAAATAAACGAAATATATTTTCCAGAAAATAAATATATAAAAATAGTTTTGACTGGAAATAAGAAAGCCGATATAGAAACCTTTGATATATTAAAATATTTATCAAATACAAATATTATAAAAGTAAAAAACATGTCAAAATTGGAGATTAATTTAGAAATTATTGCAAGACAAAATAATTTAAAAGGAATATTTGTGAAAAAGTTGCTAGAGAAGATAGAAAACGAGCCAGAAAATAAACAAAAAATTGAGAAGGCTATGGAAATAGGACTTTCAGCTTTTAATTAAGGAGAAAATAAATGCAAATAAAAAAAATACAAATAAATAATTTTGGAAAATTAAAAAATAAAAAAATAGAATTAAAAAATCGGAATAAATATAATTTATGGAGAAAACGAAAGTGGAAAATCAACGCTTTTAGACTTCATAGTAAGCATATTTTATGGTGTAAATAAAAATAAAAATGGAAAAGAAATTTCAAATTACGATAAGTATACCCCATGGGAAGAAGGCGAATTCTCAGGAAAGATAAATTACGAATTAGACAATAAAGAAGAATTTGAAGTGTATAGAAATTTTAATAAAAAAAATCCACAAATATTCGATAAAAACGCAAATGAAGTAAGTAAAGAATTTCAAATAGATAAAACAGAAGGAAATAAATTTTTCTATGAGCAAACAAAAGTAGATGAAGAGTTATTTAATATGTCTATGGTTATACACCAACAAGAAGTAGCACTTGACCAAAAATCAAAAGGAACTCTAATACAAAAAGTATCAAATATAATGTTAACAGGAGAAGACAGTATTTCATATAAAAAAATACTTCGGAAAATTAAATAAAAAACAAACAGAAGAAATTGGAACACTAAAAAGCCCTACGAAACCTTTATATTTAGCAAAGCAAAAAAGAGAAGAATTAATATCAAGAAAAAAAGAATTAGAAAATTATAATAGCTATAAATATGAAATAGAAGAAGAAATAAAAAGTAAACAAAGAGAATTAGTAAATGAAGAAGAATTATTAAAAGCTTTGCAAGAAATGAAAAATATAGAAAATACAAAAATACTAGAAAATGAAAAAATAAATATACAAATTAATTCAGAAAACGAATTAAATAAAAATAAAAAAGAAATAGAAGAAAAATTAGGAAAAATAGGGCCAATAAAAGATATAAATAAAAAGCATAATTTACTATATTTAATACCTTTTTTAATAATTATTGTAAGTGGATACTTAGCAATGCTAGGAGAATTGACTCTAGGGATAGCAGGTATTGGGATTTCAGCATTATTTTTATAACTATTTTAATAAATAATATTAAAAAACTAAATAAATATAAAAAAAATACAGAAAAAATAAAAGAAGAAAAACAAAATTTAGAAACAAAAATAGAATTAATAGAAAAAGAAATAAAAAACAAACAAAAAATAATAGAAACAGCAAAAAATAATATAGAAAAAGAGATAAAAAATAAGCAAGAATATATTAGATTAAAATATCCAAATGTAAGTAAAACAATTTTTGATAGTATAGAAAATGGCATAAACCTTACGCATGAACAGAATTACATAAATGAATTAAAATTAATATTAAATCAGAAAAAAATAGAAAAAAAACAAGTAGCAGAAAAATTAGAAGATTTAGTTGAAACAGAAGAAAAATTAAATCAAGTAGAAGAGATATTAGAAGAACTAGAAGAATATAATGAAGCAATAGAAATTGCAAAAGAAACACTAGATAGTGCATATTTAGAAATGAAGGAAAGTATAACTCCGAGATTTACTGAAAATTTATCAAAATCCATAAACACAATAACGGGAGGGAGATATAAGACAGTAAAAATAAATGAAGAAAATGATTTAGCACTAGAGGCAGAAAATGGAACATATGTAAATGCAAATATATTAAGTCAAGGAACAATAGATGAACTATATTTATCTCTTAGGATTTCTAGCATAAAAGAGCTAACAGAAGAAACTATGCCAATAATACTAGACGAAACATTTGCATATTTTGACGAAAAAAGACTAGAAAATGTACTTAAATTTTTTAAAGACAATTACAAAGATAGGCAAATAATAATTTTGACTTGTACAGATAGGGAAATAAGGGCATTAGAAAGAATTAATATATCATATAACAAAATCATATTGAATTGACAAGCACTAAAAAAGATTATATAATAAGATGAGTTTAAGTTACGGAGGTATATATGTTTCAGAGATTAGAAGATGTTGAAAAAAGATATGATGAGTTAACAGTAAAAATAAGTGACCCAGAAGAAATAGCAAAAACTTCTTCATGGCAAAAACTTATGAAAGAACATTCAGAATTAACACCAATAGTTGAAAAATATAGAGAATACAAAAAAGCAAAAAAGACAATAGAAGATAATCAGGAATTACTAAAAGACCCAGAGCTTAAAGAACTCGCAGAAATGGAGATAGAAGAAGCAAGAGAAAGTATTCCAAAAATAGAAGAAGAATTAAAAATATTATTAATACCAAAAGACCCAGATGACGACAAAAATATAATATGTGAAATAAGAGCAGGAGCAGGTGGAGAAGAAGCAGCTTTATTTGCGGGCACACTATTTAGAATGTATTCAATGTATTCAGAAAAAAAACATTGGAAAATAGATATATTAAATGAAAATGAAACAGAACTTGGCGGATATAAAGAAATTACATTTATGGTATCAGGTAAAGGTGTATATAGTAGATTAAAATTTGAAAGTGGGGCACACAGGGTACAAAGAGTCCCAGATACTGAAAGTAGTGGAAGAATTCATACATCAGCAGCAACAGTAGCTATACTTCCAGTAGTAGAAGATGTAGAAATAGAAATAAACCCAGCAGATATAAAAATGGAAGTATATAGAGCATCAGGAGCAGGGGGACAACACATAAACAAAACATCTTCAGCAGTTAGATTAATACACGAACCAACAGGAATAGTTGCAGAATGTCAAACAGAAAGGTCACAATTCCAAA
>CASTFX010000003.1 GCA_949448405.1 uncultured Clostridia bacterium | reverse complement strand
TGTATTATTTCTTTTGTTCTTAGATGTCATATAATTTCTTCTTTTACATTCTGTACATTCTAAAGTAATGTTTTCTCTTGGACCTTTTGCAGCCATTTAAATACACCTCCGTAAATTTATATCTTATTTGTCATTCATTAAAATTTGGTTAAAATAACGATGTGAACACGCATTAACCTCAATACGTGTTCACATATTTTATCATATTATTTTTTATTTGTCAACAAATATGCAACATTTTATTAGCATTTTTAGCATATATTAGTATGTTTTATAATTGTTCTTCGTCATCATGACTAGCTTTTGCTTTATCTTTCTCATCTAAAGCTTCACTTACTGTTCTTCCAATATCTGCTGATACTTCTTCGTCTGAGTAAGGTCTTATAGAATCTGGATTTACCCCTTCTCTTAATCTTGAAACAAGTGCTTTTCTATCATCCTTTAAAGAAGCTGTTGATGAAGATGAGCTTGTACCATTCTCTAGTTCGTCAAGTCTTGTTTGTGCTTCTTCCCTTTTTTGTCCTACTTTTTCTTTTTTAGTTCTTAAATCCTCTATTCGTTTATCTTCTTCTTCTTGATTTTTAGCTGCTGTTTCTTTTATCTTTTCTAATTCCTCACTAGAATATATTCCTGCTATATTCCATGCCTCTTCTCTTGCTTCTATATCCCTTGGTAGTAAATATCTTACTTGATTATCCACTAGTTTTCTTAATTCGGATGAAAAACTCTTATCTGGCTTCTTAAATTCTACTGTTTCTGGAGCTACACCTTCTCTAATTGCTGCTTCTTGCATTATATTTGTCATTTCGCTAGTTGTATATAGTCCTTGTCCTACAAATATTGCAGCTGTTGTTTGCAGTAGTTCTAAATTTGCACTTTCAAATCTTATACCTTTTCTTCCTTCTTCTAATATTGGTCTTAATGGTGCTTGTATTTCTGGATACTTTATCATATTTTCTATTTTGCTTTGCAATCCCATTTCAGTACTTGTTAATGATAAAAGCATTCCTTTTACTCTTTTAATATCTGTTTCCTTAGATATATCTAAATCAAATATTTCACTTTCTTGAAAATCTTGTCCGCTTATTTACTCTTTTATATAATAGCCCACTAGGTTTTTCATTTCTTCTAAATATTTTTGAGAGAGTTGGTGATTTATCTATCCATTGATCTATTTTATCTATTATAAATGCTAATGGTTTTATTTTTGCAAGCTTTGGATATTTATCTGACCACTTTTGTGTTAATGGTAAATCATCTAGATTTAAATCTAAATCTAACTCTGGCTCTGGATTCAATCCTGGATTTGGGTTAGGGTTTGGATTTAAATCAGGATTTGGGTTAGGGTTTGGGTTAGGGTTTGGGTTAGGGTTTGGGTTTGGATTTGGGTTTGGTCCTCCACTTGCTTGTCTTTGATTATCATTTGGGTCTTGCTGTGGTGTATCATTTACTTTTTCTTGTTTTTTAAGCCCTATCATTTCACTTAATTTGTGGTTTGACATTGCTGCTATATCTTGCCATTCCATACCACTAAGTAGAAGGTTCCAAGGCATCTGGCATTTATTTATTATTTTATCTTCTTCACTTCTTCCGTGTATCATACACTTTATATTTAGCCTTAGCATCAGCAACCTTTGTTTTTAGCTCTTCTGTGTCTCCTATTTGAGCTCTTTCTGCTTCCAATTCTGCTATAGTGCTTTGCATAGCTTCTTTTGCCTTTTTTCCTTTTACTGTCTTTTCAACTTCTTTAGCCTCTTCTATTTCTCCATCTATATTTGCTATTTTTTCTTCTAGTTTTCTTAATTCTGCTTTAAGCTTTCTATATGCTCCTTCTGCTTCATCTCTTTTTTTAGTTTTTTGAGCTTTTACTCTTTTTTGAGCATTTGCTATTCTTTTTAATTTATTTCTTACTTTTGGAAAAAGCTTAAGCATTTTTTGTTCTTTTCTAAGTTTTTCTACTCTTTGCTTTAAGCTCTCTGTTTTATCAGCATTTGCATTTGGATTCATTTGCCTACTTAGCATTAATCTTGCTATTTCGTCTATCTCTGCATCAATTTCTCCAATTCTTGTTCCTCTTTCTGTATCTGACATTGCATTTAATTCTTCATATATTGTTTGTAAATCTTTTCCTTCTGTCATACTATTCTTTATAGTTTTTGAATAATATCTTTTACTTGCCATATTGCATTTCCTCCCTAAATTTTTACATATCTTTTAGTATTCTTTTACATAGTAAATTAATTTACTATGTAAAAGACCTAGGTCTTTTGGCGCAATTTTCCTAATTTATCATACATGATTTATTATAACATATTTACATAAAATTGTCAATTTTTGTTTTTTTCTGCTATTTTCATATTTTCAAGTGACCTTTTAGCTAACTTCTCATACCTTATCTTTTTATCTCTTATCTTTTCTTCTAAACTTGGTAATATTCCAAAGTTTGAATTCATAGGTTGGAAATTTTCATTTTGTGTACTTATATAGTTTGCTAGTGCTCCTATCATTGTCTCTTTTTGAAATTCTACTTTCCCTCTGCCTTCTAATTTTGCAACTATGTTTAATCCGTGCAACCATGCCAGAAGATATTGACTCTACATACCCCTCTACACCTGTAATTTGCCCTGCAAAGTAAACATTTGAATTATTTTTTAAATTATATGTATTATCTAACAACTTTGGAGAGTTTATAAATGTATTTCTATGCATAACACCATATTTAATAAATTCTGCATTATTTAATCCTGGCAAACTTCCAAATACTCTTTTTTGTTCTCCAAATTTTAAATTTGTTTGAAAACCTACTATATTATATAGAGTTCCCTCTTCGTTGTCTTGTCTTAATTGAACTACTGCATATGGTCTTCTTCCTGTTCTTAAATCTGTAAACCCTACTGGCTTTAACGGTCCGAATCTTAGTGTATCTATTCCTCTTTTTGCCATAACTTCTATTGGCATACAGCCTTCGAATATTTCTCTTTTTTCGAATTTATGAAGCTCTACAACTTCTGCTTCTATTAATTCTTTGCAAAAATTTTCATATTCTTCTTTATTCATAGGAAGATTTATATAGCTTTTCTCTTGATTTTTTATTCTTTTTTTCCAAATTTCTATGTCTTCTTCTTTTCCTCTTTCTTGATCATATCTATTACCAAAAAAAGCTATATCAAAGTCAATACTATCTTTTTCGATAATTGGAGCTGCTGCATCATAAAAAGCTAGTCCATTTTCTCCGTGTAAGCTCTATTATTTCTTTTGATAGTTTATCACTTGTTAATGGTCCTGTTGCAATTATTGTAATATTTTCTTTTATTATATCTTTAAGATGAATCTTCTCTCCAACTTCTTCTTCAATTAGTTCTATGTTTTCCATAGATTTTATTTCGTTTGTTACTTCTTTAGAAAACTTTTCTCTGTCTACTGCTAACGCTTGACCTGCTGGTACCTTAGTCTTATCTGCTATATTTATAAGTAGACTGTCTAATCTTCTTAATTCTTCTTTTAAAAGTCCACATGCATTTGTTATTAAGTTTGATTTGAATGAATTACTACAAACTATTTCTGCTAAATTAGAATTTGTATGTGCTGGTGAAAATTTCTTTGGTTTCATCTCATATAATTTTACTTTTATTCCACTTTTTGCTATTTGATATGCAGCCTCACAGCCTGCAAGTCCTGCACCAATTATTACTACCATTTTTATTTTCCTCTCTTAATTTTACTTTTTATGTAAATTATGATATAATTATATTATATTAGAGCAATGTCTCTTCGCAAACTAAATACTGTCGCTTATATGAAAGGAGCTTACCCCCATGAAATGGATTGTCATTATCGCCATACTTCTTGCAATCTTTGCACCTGGCATTCTCCACTTCATCGCATATCTGCCCGACCGGGTCGCGACCGTTGTTGTCGTTATCGCTATTGTAGCGTATATCGTACACTGGTTACGTAAGTAATCAAGATTAAGAGGTGCCGTTTGAACTTGGCACCTCTTAATCTTTTTTGTTTATTATTCTAAAACATATTTTTTAATTAATCCAACTCCACCTGCAAATGTTACAAGTATTATTAATATTAGTCCTATATATATTTGTGCACTACCTGTTTTTACTGCAACTAGTACTGGTGCGTCATCTATGTCATCTTCATTTGGATCTTTGTTATTTGGTGTAGAGTCTACATCTGGAGTACCACTTTCATTAAAGTCTTTACTTATTTCTGCTAAGTTTACTTTTTCGCCAAAGTTGTCATTTTTATTTATCCAAGTAAGAATTATTTTTACTTCTGCACTTTCCCCTGGTTTTAGTAAAGTATTCTCTAATGCTTTTGTTGCAATTTGTCCGTCTTCTGTTTCGTACCAGTCTGGGTTATCTTCTTTTACAAATTTTAATCCTTCTGGAACATAGTCTTTAATCTCTTTTGCATAACCTTCTAATTCACCTTCGTTTGTTATTCTAATTGTATATGAATATTTAAGGTTTATTTTCTTAATATCACTTGCTTTTATTTCTAGTTTTACAGGGTCTTCATTTTTTGCTGTTTCTGCTGTGTGTCCTGTAGAAGTCTCTGTTGTTTTTCCATTTAGTGTAATTATTGTTTTATCTACCCATTTTAGAAGAGACAAATCAAAGTATTTTACTTTTACTTGATCATAGTCTATATCATCTTCATTTTTACCTTCATCATCATGATTATATACTTCATCTCTCTTTGGTACTGAATCTATATCATCATCAGAATCTGCTGATATTTGGGCTGTATTTATTATAGTTCTTTCTGTATCATCTTTAGTTTTTGCTACATATGTTACTTTGAATGCAACTTGAACTTCTTTCCAATTTGGATTTGTATCTGTAATTTCTCCATCTCTGTCAAATGCTTTTATTAGATTATCTCTTCCTGTATCTTTTTCTTGTTTTTCTGATAAATAATCTGTTACTAAATATTTTGCTTTTGATACATCGTCTGTTTGTTTTTCATTTTCATCTAACATTTTCCATCTATATGTTGTATTTGTTTCATTTTGTGGTAAAAATTCTAATCCTTCTGGAATATCGTCTGTAATTTCATTTGCATATCCTTCTGCTTCATTTTCATTATATACTCTTATTGTATAAGTTACTATATCTCCTGTTGCAACTAATAGTGGTTCTTTTGTATGAGTATATTTTAACTTTCCATCTTCGTATGAAACTTGTGGATATCTATTATTTATAGCTGTATTTCCAACTTTTGTTATAAATTTTCTTAGGCTTAAGTCGAATTTTGGTTTAACAACTACTTTTTCAAAATCATCATCATCTTGTTGTCCTGGAACATATGGTTTATCTGTTTCAATATCTTTATATCCTGGGAAGTTTTCTGGTAATCCATTTGGTAGATAATTTGGTTTAGAGTCTCTATCTTTATCTACTGGTGTTCCATATTCATCTGCGTGTCCAGTAATTTCTGCTATGTTTGTTAGTTTCTTTGTTCTTTCTATAGGTAATACCTTACAATGTACTTCTATATCAACATAGCTTAATTTATCTTTTGTTTTGTTATATGCAGGAATTGTAACATCTGCTAATTTCTTTCCTACATTAGATTTATCTGTTAGTCCTCCAACATTTACTACTATACAGTTTTCTGTTGAAGTTAATGTTGTATATTTTTCTCCTTTTACTGAATTCCACCAAGAAGCATTTGTGTCTTTTCCTCCTGCTACATATTCTAAGTTATTGTCTATATAATCTCTTACTTCTCTTACTCTTGCATCTACTGGTCCTTCATTGTATAGTCTTATAGTATATGTTACTACGTCTCCTATTTCAACTTGTACTGGTTGTTTACTGTGATTATATATTGCTGTTGTTTGTAGCTTTCCATCTACTACTGTATTTAACTTACTTGTATCAACAATTGGGGCTCTATCATATTTTGTATCTCCAACTTGTGATATGAATTTTCTTAGAGTTAAGTCTATTTCTGGAGTTTCTACTAATATTTTTTCAAAGTCATCATCGTCTTCTTGTCCTGGATAATATACTTTTTTGTTCTCTCCTTCTCCTGTAACTATTGCATTTTTTCCATCATAGTATGGGTCATTTTTTCCATTTGCTCCACCTGTGTAGTCTGGTAATTTATCTTCTTCTGGTAAAGTTAAGTATTGATTAGGTGTAGAATCTCTATCTTCTGTTAAGTTACTTCCGTTTTTACGCATCATTTTTGTTACTTGTGCTATATTAGTTACATTTGTATCATATGGTATGCTTGAACGTACTTTGCAAGAAATTTGTATATCTACATAACTTAATATATATTGGTTTGTAGGTTCATCATATTCTGCTGCTGGAATTTTTACTTCTCCTAATTTCTTTCCAACTTCAGTTTCTGGAATATTTCCACCTACTCCTATAACTTCACAAAATTCTGTTGTTGTTGCTACATTGCCATTTAATTTCCACCATACGCCTTGTGTGTCATCTCCATATGCTACATATTCTAAATATTTTGGTAAGTAATCTGTTACTTCTGTTATAAATGTATCTGTATCTCCTTCATTATATAGTCTCATAGTGTATGTCACTATATTTCCTATTTCAACTGATACTGGATCTTTTGTGTGATTATATATTGCTGTTGTTTGTAATTTTCCATCTACTACTGTATTTAACTTGCTTGTATCTACAGTTGTGGCTCTATCATATTTTGTATCATTAACTTGTGATATGAACTTTCTTAATGCTATATCTACTTCTCCTGCTTCTTCAACTCTTACTATTGGTTGTTCATTTGCTGCATTTGTTCCTGCTAAATATAGTGTTATTTCTCTTGTTGGTTCATATGTTTTATTTGTTGTTTCTTTTTTAGCTGTTTGAATTAAGTTTTTATATAACTCTGCTGCTGCTCTTTGTCTTTCTGTTCCAAATGCTCCAATATCTATTAAGTCGTATATATCTGCAAATGTTTCATATTTTCCATTTGTACTATATATTGGATCTCCTGTAACTGACATATATAATGTTGGTAAAGTTTCTTTATTGTATGCTGCTTCATCACTATTTGTAAAATACCATATTGCTAATTGTTGGATAGCTTCTACATCTGATCTTGATAATACATTTTCTTTATCTTCTAATTTATTTAGTGTCTCATCTGTATATCCAGCATATTTCTTTAAATATGTAGTTAATGTTACTTCATCTGCTTCTTCAAGTAACATATTATCTAATATCCAAATTAAAGCTTTAAAATTTGCAGCTTTATTGCTATCGAAAATATTAGTTTCTGATTTAAGTGTACTAAAATATGTTACTACTTCTTTATATTGTCTTGGAAGGTCATAGCTTTGTTTATATTCTACAGTTGTATGATTTGGATTACTTGATGTAAATCCAAGACCAGCTCTTAAACAATATAAATCTGGAACTGTATTTGTTGGTGTTCCATCTGCATTTGATGTAACTAATTTCCATATATTCTTTGTTTCAGTTGTATTGTTGCTATATAATTGATGTCTGTAAGTTATACCATTTTCTGTTCTGTCTTTACTTGTTGTCACAAACCCAAGTCCTGCTGCACTTACTTGATTTGTAAAAATAGTTAACATTAATATAGCTACAAAGATTAAAATTGCTACAATTAGTTTCTTAGTTTTCATTCTTTACCACCTTTTTTACATTTTTACTTATATTATATTTTACATGGTTTTAAAATAAAGTCAATAGAAAATTTTACCTTTTTTTCGCATAAAAAAAGGCGTCTTGAATATCTTTACGGAAATAGTTTTCGTAGATTTCATTTTCTTTATGACATTTATATTACAATTATATAACTTTTTTGCTACAAAATCAACCTATTATGTAAATATTTTTGTAAAATTCCTATTTTCGTAGGAGTTAATACCTTCTTATAAAATCTAATATAATTTTTTGCAATTCTACTGCTTGTGTTTCATCTAGTTTTTCTTTTGTTATTTCGTTGTTTGATATAATCCTTATTCCAACACATGGAATATTAAGTTTATTACATATTGAATATGTTGCTATACTTTCCATATCTTCTGATAAGTTCCCAAATTTACTTCTTATCCAATTTATCCTATCTATTTCTCTATTAAATACATCTCCGCTTCCTAATATCCCAGTATATGCTTTTCTTTTACTATTTATTTTCAAAAATTCTTGTATTTTGCTTACTAATTCTTCGTTTGCATTTTGTGTATTTTCTATCACTTCCCATGAAAATGGATTTGTCCCTTTTCCCTCATCTCTAGGTTGCATTGAATATGAATTTATATTACAACTTTTTTGTCCTATAATTATATCCCCTACATGTATATCTTTTGTATGTGCTCCTGCAATACCTTGATTTATTATTATATCTGGTGAAAAATTTGTAATTCCTATGATAGTAGCTGTTGCTCCTTTAATTATTCCCATGTCTGTTTTTGATACTATGACTTCTTTTGCTGCAATCTTTCCTTTATAAAATTTATATCCTGCAATTTCTTTTTCTTCTCTTTGTTCTAAGCTTTCTATCAAGTACTCTGTTTCAATTTCCATTGCACCTTGTATTAAAATAACTCTATTCTCCATATCTTCTCCATTCATGATTTTGGAAAGCAGTAGCCGCAACCTATCTGCTATATTATTTCTATCTTTAACTACTATATTACATATTTTACAATAATACAAGCGAACAAAACAAATATTTGTATAATTTTAACTTAAAATTAATGTAACTATAGAAAATTTTATTGAAGTGAAAATACTTTTCAAGTATTTCACCCCAACTATTGACGATGAACCATTTTGAACCATATAAAAAGCACCTATAAATAGGTGCTTTTTGGCGAGTGTGGGAAGGATTTGAACCTCCAACTTCCCCAGTGACAGTGGGGCGTTCTACCATTGAACTACACACCCTAACAGTAAATGCTTTAGCATCTGATGGAGGCGAGTATCGGAATCGAACCGATGAATCAGAGTTTTGCAGACTCGTGCCTTACCGCTTGGCTAACTCGCCGTTTGTGGAGCAGGTAACGGGAATCGAACCCGTAACTAAACCTTGGCAAGGTTTTATTTTACCACTAAACTATACCTGCATATTTCAAGAATTTAGCTATTAACTTCTTTGTAAATTCTTAATCTAACTGCTTTAATATAATAACAGAATTTAGTTGCTTTGTCAAGGATTAGCTCTTATCTTTCTATCTAATTAATATATATTCAGTTTTATTATAATTTAGAATTGAATTTTAGTAAAATTATATTTGACTCTATTATATATATTACATATTTTAAGATAGTGTTACAGCTAAATATAGTATTTAGCTGTAATTATATAAAAATATTCTTTAAATTACTTAATAGTTGCTTAAAATAGTCGAATACTTCCTTTTTACGAATTTCGTTTTTTGCAAATATATCTAGACTATTTATTACTTCATTATCTATCTTTACTTCTAACGTTCCGAAGTTTATCATTTGTATAAACTGGTGCTTCTAAGCTATTTTTTATTTCTATCTCAATTTTTATATCTTTAACATCGTTTTTGTTTACTGGATAATATGTTATATTATTTTTTTCTAAATCTATCTTTAAATTATTATTTATTCCTTTGATTATATCAAATTTTGATTTTTCAGCTAGCATGTCAAATTCATCTTCAATCATATATTTTAAGTCTACCATCTGAAAATTTGAAAATGTATATTCTATAAGTTTTATGCTATCTTTTGTTCTATCTTTTTTTGTATCTGCTCCAAGCACTACACATATTACATTCATTTCTCCTCTCTTTATAGAGGTTACTAAGCATCTATTAGCTCCATTTGTAAAGCCTGTTTTTACTCCATATACTCCTTCTAGATATCCTAAAAGCTCATTTGTATTATTGATATTTTTAGAATGTCCATTAATATTTACAGTATAAGATTTAGTTTTTACAATTTGCTCTATCTCTTTTATATTCATTGCATAGTCTGCAATCTTAGCAAGTTCATATGCTGTTGTATAATGTGCTTCTTCATCAAGCCCATGTGGTGTTACAAAATGTGTATCTTTTAAATTTAATTCCTCTGCTTTTTTATTCATTAAGTTTGCGAATTCTTCTACACTTCCTGCTACATATTCTGCAAGTGCAATTGCTGCATCATTTCCGAGAACATAACATGAGTCCATATAGTAAATCATTTACAGTTACTTCATCATTTGTATGAAGTCCTAATCTTGAGCCTCCAATTCCTGCGGCTTTTGATGAAATTTTAACTTTCTCGTTTAAATTTTTTACATTTTCTACTACTATTATTGAACTCATAATTTTAGTTGTAGATGCCATTTTGCATCTTTTGTTTTCTTGTTTTCCATATAATACTTTTCCGAGATGTCCTGTCATATATAACAGCATTTCTTGAATTAATTATTGGTATTTCTTCTATATTACTTGTTGCTTCTATTATTTGTTCCATTTCTTCTAGTGTTATACTTGTTTCTTCTAGTTCATCATCTGCATATATAGGGTTCATTATGTTTAAGACTATTATGAATATAATGATTCCTATAATCATTTTAATTTTTTGCATAAAAAAACACCTCTTTTATTTATATGATTTTAGAGGTGTTAATATTCTTTTATCTTACACAAGCATGTTTTCCTGTTCTTGCTCTACCAAGTTGAATGAATGCTCTCTTTTTTGCCCTTCTACTACTTGCTTTTGATTTATTATAATCTTCATTATTATCTTTTTTAGGTTTTGGAAGTTCTAGTGTTTCTCTTCTCTTTGTAAGAGCTGTGTCTATTTCCATTTTCCATAGTATAATCAATTCTTTTTTTGCTTTTTTAATCTTTTCTGATTCTTCAGCCGTTATCATTTTTGAATTTCTTATTTTATATTCTAAAGTATGAATCTGTTCTTCAAAAGCTCTTACTTCTGTGTTTTGATATCCTGTTCCTCCTGATTCTTCCTCTAGCTTTTCTATTACAGCTGCATATTGTTTTTCTCTTTGATATGAAATCTTTAACTTCTCTAGCTGCTCTTCTGCTCCTGGTATAGCATTTGCATTTATTATATTTGTAGCTTCTGAAATTATATTTCTTAAAGCTTCCATTCTTGAATATCTTGCTTCTTGCACATTATAATTAATTATTCCTGTTTTTCTTTCTTTAGCTTTTATTAGGTTTCTTATGTCATTTGTATTTCTAAATGTCTTTTTTCTTTTCTTTAAAAGACTACTTTTAATTTTATTGTATTCAGATTTCGGAATTATTTCATTTGCAGTTTCTAGTGCTAATATTGCATCATCTATCATTGCATTTAGCTCTCTTGGCTCTTGTAATTTTAAATAGTCTGCTTCCATAGTTGCAATTACTCTTAATCTTTTTTGCCTGATATTATTAAACTTTTGCATTTTTGTTTGTAAGTCTTTATCTGAATTCTTTAATATTTCATGCGGAATTGGTATTGTATTAAATTGTTTTGCTTTTTCTATTATATCTAATTCTTTTCTAATTAATTCTAGTCTCTCTTCTTCTGTATATTCAAGTTTATATTCATTTTTAGCTCTTTCTAAACTATCTGTTTTGGGTTTATATATGCTAAAATCAATTTCTTCTACATTTTCAAGTGCTGGGAACTCTTTTATCTTTTGTTCAACTAATTCAACAATCTCATTATATCTTTTGCCTAGTCGTCTTATAACTTTTGCAACGATATTTTCTGAGTTTTTTATATTTACTCTATAAATCATATATTTTAAAATTTCTAGTTCTTCCATTTGAGTCGGTATTTTTTCGCATTCTTTTAATAAAGCTACTATTTCATTTTTAATTCGAAAAATAGCTTCATATTGTTTATCTATTACTTTAGTTATTTTTTGTATTTCCCTTTGTCTTACTTTTTTATTATTTATATTGCATCTTGTTCTGTACTGATGAACTTGGTCTGCTTTTGCTCTGGATTTTTCGCTCTCTAAAGATAAAAGGTATGTTTTTAGTTCTTTAATTGTTATAACATCTTGTTTTTCTAACATATCTTTTATTCCTCCTTTTTTCATTCGCAATAATATTATTTATTATACCATATTTCTAGTTATATTATATTACAGTTTTATTACAAGTTTGTTACATTTCCGTTACATTGTTGTAATTATGCTTAGAAAAAGGCTGCTTAAACTGCAGCCTTTAAATCTTATTTAATATTGAAAGATATTTCAAATTCTGTTCCTTCTCCAAGTAATATTATAAAGTTTTTAGTTATCGTTTGTCTTATCTTTTCTTCTTGGTCTGATATATCAACTTTATAGGTATAATAAGTTCCTGCCTCATCTCCAAAATATTTATAGTCAAATTTATTTTTGTCAAAGAAATTGTTCTTCATGTATTTTTCAAATTCTCCAATTGTTTGAAAATTATTTTTCTTAAAACTGTCTGCAAGCATATTATATGCGGTTTTATAATCTTTGTCATTTATGGCTAACATAAATTTATTTAAATTTAGTATTACCTTTTCTTGTGCTTTTGATTTATTATATCTGTCTACAAATTCTGGAATATCTATAGTATATGTATCTAGTATTAATGAATACTGCATTGGTGCTATTTCCCTAAATATATAATAATTTCCTTCTGAGTCAATTATAATGTATTGTGTGTAATCTTCTTTTTTTGTTTCTTTGTAGCTCTCTGCATTTATATTTTTTAAATTGGCATACTTATTTTTTACATATTTGTCAAATTCTTCTTCACTTGCAAATTTAGAATTTTTGTAATCTTGATTTAAATCATTATATATTTCTTTTGTATTATATAATAGTTCTTCTTTAAGTTTATTAAATAAGTCCATTATATATGTATCATCAGAAACTACTTTAAATAAGTATTTATTATTTTTATTGATTTTGATATTTTCTGGTACTTCTATATTAATATTTCCACCAATTTCAACATTGGGATAAATTTCATCTACATAATCGTCTGGAATTATACTAAAAGTTTCATTTGCGAAATCTAATTTTACTATCATTTTAAAACTTGAAATATTATTAGATTTTTTATCTCTTAAAGTTCCATTCACTATATATACTGAAATATTAGTACTTTTTTCACTGACATACATATTATTAATATCTACTATTGAACCATTTACTTTTCCTATTTTTGTTAATAAATTGCCCTTTGTAATTTCTCTACTTTTTATATATTCTTCATCTAATAAATTGTATATAATGGCTGCATTTTCACTTGTTGCTTCTTTAATAACTTCTTCATCTTCTCCACCATAGTATTCTTTTATATTAGATATTATATCATTATATGTATAAAATTTATTTATACAAGATTGTACAATATAGTAATGATTTCTAATGTCAACTATTGCTATTCTTTCTTCTGGTTTAATTTCTTCAATGTATTCATATACCTCTTCACTACCAAAGCCTTTTCTTCTTAATGTGAGATATATGCTTAAAATACATATAAGTGTGACCATTACTATAATTATTGCTATTATTAATGTTTTTTGTGTTTTACTCATAATCCTCTCCTTTTTAAGGTTTTATGATTGCATTAAATCTTAAATATCCTCTAACTACTTTATTAGCATCTGCAACTGATTTATATGGTCCATCATGCCCTCTTGCTGAGTCTAATATGTAAAATTTATAACCTTGTGCTTTTAGTTCTTCTGAAACTGGTATAATTGCTAAAATATGTCCATCTTCTCCTCCAATTACTGGATATCCTTGCTCTAATGCTTGCAATGCTTGAGCTTGACTTGGATACATTTGTGAAGTTACTCCATAATATTTGAATAGGAAATCACTTCTAAAAATACAATGGCTTGAACCCTTTCCATTTACATAGTAACTACCATTTGGCCAATTTGCTTTTATACTTTCAACAACTGAAATAGGGTCTATTGTATTATCTCCTAATAATCCTGCAAGTATCATAGCTAAACTTGTTGGTCCGCATCCTGCTGCTGCTATTGTTGATGTTCCATATGATCCTGAGTAGTTCTTTTGCAAATAGTGTGGGAATGTATATGAGCCTATTGTTACAGTTTCCCCACCAAATTCTGGTCTTGTTTTTCCATGGAACTGTGCATAATATTTTTCGGCTTGATTTATTCTGTCTGTTAATACTGGATCTCCTGGTCTTTCAAATGACCAGCAAAATGCTCTTGTAGCTTCTTCTACACTTTCTGCATTTATCCAATCATCTCCACAATATCCATGATATGTTAATAAATTGTATGCTGCAAAACTTGTTGCACCATTTTGTATTCCTAATTCTGCAAGCAAATATTCAATTTGTGAATTTGCATCACTAATACTTACTCCCTTGCCTTTAATATACTCAAACAATCCTGATTTTCTTCTACTATCAGTCCATTGACATAGACCATATCCAGCACTATCACTTGTAAAGTTTGTATATGTTCCATCATCTACTTTAGTAGTATATTCTGTATCATTCATTCCTAGCTTTTTTTCATATGAATTTTGTAAATTATTTGGTAAGAATCCACTTTCTTTCCATATATTTCCCATTGCTCCTGCTGCTGCATATTCACTAAATCCTGCATCTATTAATGCAAACCATACTCTTTCTTCTACTGAGCTTCCATATATTGATCCACCTTTTATTGGAGAAAATGTTTCTGTATTAAATAAATCAAGTAATTCTTCTAAGTCTACTTCGTAAATTTCTTCTCCATAATATATATTCCAATAGTATTTCATTAATTGTTCATGTGTTTGGGTATTTTCATGTAATCCTAATAAGTCTATCAAATCGTTTATAGTTTGTCCTTGAGCATCTGCTATATTATCTACTACAACTTCTAACTTTCTATTATCTTCTACTTCTTCATATTTGACATCTTTTCCATTTGGGTCAAATAGACAACCATCATAGTATTCTCCCTTGTCATTTTTCCATAAACCTAAAAATCTCTCATAGTTTATTTTCTTTTCTACTAATACATTAGTCTGCCAAGTATAGTCCTTTGTATCTATTTTTGTTGTATGATTTAGCATTTCATCAGATAAATATACTTCAATAATTGTAAAGCTTGCACCTTCACTTGGAGATGGAATACTTCCTCTATTACTTGATATAAGCGTGCTATAATTTAAACCTGCAAATTCTCCTTCATCATGTGGAGTTTCTACTTCTTCTCCTTCTTCTTCTTTTACGTTTAGTGTAACACCTTGTTCAAAATCCATACACCAAGTTTCTGCTTTTTTTACATACACGCATGCAGTATTTCTATATGTAGTAGTTACAATAGTTTGTGTTGCTCCTGCTGGGAATTCATATTCAGAAGTTGTCGCTCCATATGACCAATAGCTTCTTTCTTCACTAATACCATTTACACCTCTAAGAGTTTCTGTATGTCCTGTAAGCGGTGTTGAATCTGTTCTTTGTACTTGTCTATTTACTTCTGTTTGAATTGTAATATTTAATTGATCTTGTATCATTAATATTACTTCGCTTTTTTCTAGTAACAAATCTATTACTTTCATTAAGTAATTTGGATTTTTTGATTCTTGTAATAATGAAAACAAAAAGTTATATGGCATACTACACATTGCAGTTAAGTTTTTGTAGGATGCATTATCTTCGTTAAGTTGATATGTTCTTGAAGTTTCCACTCCATCAACGGTTACAACAACCTCTACATATGTTGCATAATATATAAGACCTGTATTTGCATCAAATGAAAAATAATCTAATGCTTTTAAATTATTCTCATCTATTAAATCTTTTAAATCTTCACGTGGTAAATATGTAAGTTCTAATTCCTCTCCAACTGTTCCATCTTCATTCATTTTGGTTCTATGTATTTTTACAACACCTTGAGCCACATAGTCGTTATCATCATCTCTTTTATTTCCTTGTCCATCTGGATTTGTTCCTTCATAGTTTCCAAGTTTTGGATATGTACTTGCAATTTCTGCTCTTATCATTTTTATAAAATACTCTTTAAAGTCTTTTACTTTAAACCAATCTTCAAGAGCAAGTTCTGTCTTTTCTTTGTTTTCTTCATCATATTCCTCTTTGTCTTCATCTAGCACTTCTTCATTGGACTCTTCCTCTTCTTCATCTTCCTCTTCTTCATAGTCCTCGTTTGTTGGTAATTCGTCTGCTCTATAATCTTCTTGGTCTGCATAAAAACTATCTTCCATATATTTATCAAGTATTTCATTATTTATCTTAAAGTAATATCCATTGTCTCCACCTGCATTTTCAATACTTACTTCTGAATTTATAACATTCATTGAAGCAACATCTGCAACGGTATTAGATTGAAACCAATCTAATATTGATGAAAAAAAGGTTATAACTGCTGCAATTACTCCAAAGATAACTGCAAGCTTTATTATTATAGGCAAAGCAGTTATTGCAGCTATCATTCTTTTTATCATTTTGAAAGTATTTTTTGCTTTTCCAAATAAGTCTTTTCCTGTTTTTAAAAGTTTTCTTGAGTCTAACTCGTCCTCTTTTTTATCTTGTTTTTCTGGATCCATGTTGCCTCTCCTTATATTTCTATATTTATTATTGTTCCTTTTTTACTACTTGTATTTTCTAAGTATTCTTCATAATTAAGTACTATTCCTGAAAAGATAATTCCTCTTATTTCTCTTTCAGTATTATATATCTTATTAAATTTTATATTTAGTTTATTTGTCATTCCTTTTTTTACAGTTAGTTGTTCATTTGCTGTTTCATTTAGTAAAGCTGTGTATTTTACATCATTTTCGCCATATAAATATGTTTTTTGTATATTATCTTTTGTATCTACGCAAATTGTACTATTTGTATTATTTTTCATACTTATATTTGCTATTGTATAGTCCATATATAAATCTAAAAAGTTAATAGTTATATTTACCCCATCTCTACTTACAGTTTTCCCTAACATTTCTCTTCCAACATAACTACTAATATTTAATTTATTTTCATTTTTATTTCTTACGACTGTTATATAATCTGATTTATTATCTACTGAGTTTAAATTTCCAGTTGCTAAAACATCTTCAGTATAAGTTATATAATAAGTATATAATTTGCTTTCTGCATACCAATTTTCTAGTTTATACATTCTTTGCATATAAAATACTTTTTGGTAGTAATTTTCATTAAAATATTCTAATGATGGATAAATATTAGATTTACATTCATCTGTTAACATGTTATATGCATTTTCGATTTCCCCATTATTACAGTATTCTACAAATTGCTTTATACTAGCTTCATTTGTTTTACTACTCTCTTCTGGTATGTCATCTCCTGTTATTACACTTGTATTTGGTTTAGAAATAGTAGTACTGTCGTTAGTACTACTATTTCCTGAATTTAGATTATTTCTCTTTTGCGCATTTTCTTCTCCAACTAATGCATTTAGTATCTGTATTATTACAAGGATTAGGACTATCATAATAGTAGCTATCCAAACAAATACTCTGTTTTGATTATACCATCTAATTAATCTATTCATAATAGCCCCTCCTTGATTTATAAACTATGTCTCGAAATACTCCATTTCTTCAAGTATTTGTTCTACTCTGCTTCTTGCATCTTTATCGCTTAAACCTGGTGTTCCTTGTTGTACTTGTTCCATTGTACGTTTTATGAAGCTTTCTCTTGAACGCGAATTTATTTCGTAAACTCCCATACCAGCATCTCTATTCCATTTAGCAACAGAAACTGCACGTTCTAATGCACTCATAGAATCCATTCCGTTTTTACTCATATAATCGCTTCTTAATTTTAGTGCTTTAGCAACTTTTCCTGGATCAGTTATACCATTATTCAATAATGCTTGTACACTTCCATCTTTAATTGCTTCTTTTGCTTTGTCTCTTGAGCCTAATGCTTTTGTAATTGCATTAATGTTCTCTGGATTACTCATAAATTCTTTGTCATATAAATATTGGCTTCTTTGTTTTGCATCTTTTCCCCAGAAAGCAGCTCCTGCATCTTTTGATGCTTCTACTACTTCTTTTGCAACTTTATCTCCATAATAATTTGCTCCATAGTATCCTGCTGCTCCTCCTGCTGCTGCATATTGGAATGCTTTTGATGGATCTCCTGACGCGATACCAACTGCTGCTCCTGCTAGTGCCATTCCTCCACCAGCTATTCCTCCTACAGCTGCTCTCCTTAGTCTTCTTGGCATCGTTTTAGCAGCATTTTTTAATTTATTTTGATATCTATATCCAACTGCTCTTGCTGCATCCCCTAAAGCTCCTTCTTTTTTCATTCTATCCCATACAGTTATTCTGTTTGATTTCATCCAGTCTGGTGTTCCTCCAGCTCTTCCTGAACTTCCGCCTGATGGAGTTGGTATTCCTGCTCCGCCGCCACTTGGTGGTGGTGGACTTCCTGTTCCGCCGCCACTTGGTGGTAGTAGGCTTCCTACTCCACCACCGCTTGGTGGTGGTGGACTTCCTGCTCCGCCACCGCTTGGTGGGGTTGGTCCTCCTGTTCCGCCGCCACTTGGTGGTGTTGTAGCTCCAGAACTTGATCCAGTTAAAGTTTCAGCTGCATTTACTCCTCCGCCGCCACTATTTGACTTTCTAACTGGTTTTGGTCCTTCTTTTTCTCCTGCTCCTCCACCGCCTGGCTTTGGCCTATTCATTTTATTAATCATAGCAGAGAATACTGCTCCTCCTGCAAAGCTTCCTGCTGCGCTTAGTGTTCCCGCATTATCAAATCCAAAGAATTTACGTATTAGTTTTTCTGCTGGTACCATAAATCCTATTGCAACTACTGCATATATCATATTGGCTGATACAAGTTCCATTGCTCCACCTACTAATATTGAATATAATAGTAAATGTACTGGTTGAATTAGAACATTCAGTGTATATTCTTTAAACCACATATTAAATGCTTGTGCTTTTCCGGTCTTTTATTTTATCTAATGGATATGTCATCGCAACCATTGGTGCAATAAGTGTTAAGAATGCAACATATATGACCCTTTTCATATATCTAACTGCAAACATTCCTGTAAATACTACTAATACCATATATATAATTAGATATCCAACTGATATTGGTACATATTTATTTGCTGTTGATACATTTAAGTATAATCTTGCATAATTTATATAGTATAGTATAGAAGAACCTGTATTAATTGAGTCTTCTGCAACTATAACATTGCTTCCACTTTTACTTGTCACTGTTACTGTATTTTTGTAATTTGGATTTGCTGTTGGTTCATTTTCTTTAATTCCTAAACTATTAATCTGCTCTTCTACATTTTTTAAATAGTTTTTAATTTCTTCTGTTTTAAATATGCTTTCATCGCTTGATATTGCAGTTCCGCTTTTTACATAATATGTTCCATTATCATCTAATAAATTTAGTCTTATTTCTAGGGTTCCTTGCTTCATTACACTTTCGTCTAAATCTTCTACTGTTGCATATTTTAATATATATACATCATGACCTGTTCCCTCAAATTCTCCACTAACCAATCTAACATATTGAAGAGTAATAGCATTTGATAAATAGTTTTGACTACCATTGCAATATACTCTTCCTTGAGTTTCAGCCATTGTTTGTGCATTAACTGTTGTAGTACCTACTTGGCTTAGTGTCATACGATCTTCATCTGATACTGCTGCTAAATCATATTTAACATTTCCATGTTCTGCATTTAATGGTATTCCTTTGCTTACTAAGTTATCTCCTAGTACTGAATTCACTTGTCCTATTACATTTACTGTTGCAGCCATTATATAGTGCATAAAGAACAGTAAGCAAAACGCTATAATCCAGTCTACTAACCTTTGCTTGTATTTTGCTCTATCTTGTGATGTACTTGATATTATTATTCTAATACCTATATATATAAGTACTGAAAGAAGCCCTACTATTGCAATTGTTCTTAAAGTAACATACCAACTAGCAATAATAGTTCTTAGTGTTGAAATTGCTTGACTATCTGTTTTTAATGTATATTGTTTTCCTTGACTTCCTCCAATAAAATCAACGCTTAGTAACTCAACTTTATCTGCAAATATCAATTCTGGACTTATTTGTATAATTGGATATCGAATTTTACTGTCTTTTATCCAATAGTCTTTGCTACTATCTGTTTCTGCTGCTCCTTTGTCATCTACTGCATATGTCCACTGTCCTGTCATACCAAATTGTACAACTGATATTGCTACATCTGCTAGTGCTGTTGCAAAGTCTCGTATGTATCCCATCATTTTTCCACCAAATTCAGCTCGTACTTTAGGTGCAAAGCAAAAGTTTAGCAATGTAACAAATACAAGTGCAATTACTAATTTCTGTATTAAGTTCTTGTTTGTAAAGATTTTCATTGTAACTTCCTTCTTTTTTAATTTTATTTTCTATCCACGTCTTTTTCTTACTAGTATATTTAAGTTTGTTTCTACAAACTCGAATTCTTTTGCTGTTGGAGTTATTTGTAAAATTGCTGTATCTGGTCCTACTTTTAATAGTCCTTCTCCTTTTGCACAAGTTATCAGGAAGTTTGCTTCTCCTTCTGAAAGTTTGAATACTTCTTTTAGGTATTGTATTTCTGATTTATCTTGTGCTAAGAATAATTTTGTATCTGATGATGTAAGTACTGCTTGTGCTTCTGGTTTTTCATAGAAATCTTGAAATCTTTGTGAAATAATTGCAAGTGATACATTTCTTTTTCTTGCACGTCTTGCCATTGTATTTAAGAAGTCTACTGCTTCTGGATAAGGTAGAAGCATCCAAGCCTCATCAACAATAACTCTTTTACGTGAAGCTTTTGTTCTATCTTCACTATTTTTCTTAACATATTTCTCCCATATCCAAGATAGAAGTATTTGTTGTGCAAGTGGTCTTGCAAATCTCTCTTCTAGTTGTGATATATCTAGGTTTATAAATGGTGCGCCATCTAATAATTCGAATGTTGATTGTCCATCAAAGTATGCCATTTGACCATCATATTCTCTTATGTATTGTTTCATAACTTTTAAAAGATAACTATAGTGGAATTGATAATCTGCTATTGTATTATCTTTTGCTTTCTTTTGTATTCTCTTATACCAGCTTCCTATTGTTGGCATTTCTTTTTTGTCTTTTGCGAGCATATTTCTTTTATCCATACTTGTTTCATATAAACTTGATGGATCATTTGTAATTCCTAATGCTTGATATTCTTCTGCAACACTTTCTGCTATAATCTGTTTTGTAAGCTCATTAACATCTGTACTTCTTGTACTACCTCTAGCCATTGTAAGTAAAGCTTGTGTTACGTCTTCTACTTTGTTTTCTACATTAAGTACTGTTCTATCTTTTCCTGTAATTTCATCTTTTACTGTTTCAAGCTCTAAATCAAAAAGGTTTATTACTGTCTTTGAGTTTGGGCTAAGTACTACATTTATTCCACCAAGACTCTCGGCAACTATTGAATATTCACCTTCTGCGTCTAGCGCTAAGCTTTCTATTCCCATTAATACTGATGACCTTGATATTAATGTTTTCATTGTAACTGATTTTCCTGCACCTGATTTAGCAAATATAACCATGTTATAGTTTGTAAGTGAGTTATGGAAATTATCAAATAATATTGGTACTCCAGTTTGTTTGTTAAATCCTAGTGGTATTCCTGTTGGGTGTCCTACTTCTGATGTCGTAAATGGAAATACTGTTCCCATTGAACGTCTATCAAAAGTATGTGCTTTACTTATTTTGTTTTGCATTAATGGAAGGTTTGATTGGAAACATTCTTCTTGCATAGCCCATGCTGATTTTATTCCAACTAACGTTTTTGCCATTTCTGTTGATAGCATTTTTGTAAATTTATCAAGCTCATCTAGACTGTATGCAAATAGAGTAGATACTACTGTTGATTCAAATAATTTATTATATCCTGCTGCTATTTCATCTCTTAATTGTTCTGCTTCTAATCTTTTTTGTGTTAAAGCACTTTCTCTATTTATATTTCCTCTATCTGCTGCAACTATTCTTTCTGTTTCTAGTTCGTTTATTACTCTGTTTAACTCATTTTGAGATCTTGCTTCTGGTATTGGGTTTATATATATTGAAGTATTTATATCTCCAAATAAGTACATGTCTCTGAATATATCTGGAAATGAACACATTCTAGGAAGTGTTGATACAAAGAAGCTTCTAGCATATCTTTTAGCATTTGAGATTATTTCCATATGGTCTATATTTGATGCATCTATTCCTGCTGGAGCTATTAAGTCTTTTACAGTTTTTCTTTGTAATATCTCTACTCTACTTTCGTCTTTAAGCTGTCTTTGTTGTTCTTCTTCTTGTTTTTTTAACTGTTTTTTGCTCATTTGCCTTGCCCTCCTCTTCCTCTTCTGTTTTTTCTCTTTGTTCTTTTCTCTTTTGTCTTATTCCTGAAAGCTCATCAATTGATTCATTTACTACTTCTCTTCCAAGATATGCTTCATTTTCTTTTATAATTATTTTTGCCATTTCGTCTATAATGTCATCCATCTTTAGTCTTCTTTCTTCTAGCTTTCTTTCTCTTGCTGTTCTAACTTTTTCTACTACATCTTCTGCTTTTGAAACTGCTTTTGCTTCAATTTCTCTATCTAAAGCTGCTATTTTCTTTTCTATTACTTCTGGTGCTGTTGAATATAATTCATCATATCCTGCTGCTAGTGCTTTATCTAGTCCAAATACTTCTGCTTCGTCTCTGTTATATGCCATATATAGTAGCTCTACTAAAGAGTTTGAGTCTAATATTTTTCCTGTAACTCCTGTTGCATATAATGCTCCAATTATTGATTGGCATCTTGTGTATAATTCTGAGAAAGCTATATTCTTTAATTCTTCTTTATCAAAATTGTTATTACCTAATTCTGAAGGATAATATGAAGTTATTATGTAATATTGTTTGTTAAGTACATTTTTATTTAAACTCATTTGTTGTGTGTTATATACTATATCTCTTCCATATTCATATAGGTTTCTAATTTTTGTTAGTTCATAGAATTGTGCTTTTAACTCTTCTTTGGTAAATAATCCTGATTGTCTATTTGCTTCATATTCTGCTTCTCTTCTTCTTAGTGTACTTTCAACATCGCTAATTCTTCTATTATAATTTGATATACTACCTTCTAGATTTACTGTTCTTGTTTGAACATATATTTGTATTGGATATCTTAATGCATTTAAGAATTGTAAAAATCCTTCTTCTACAGCTGTCTGTTCCATTTCTGACATAAGATCATAGTTTACACCTTGACATTCTACTACCATTAAATATCTATTTCCATTTTTTTGTACTATCATGTTGTCTTCTACTTTATCAAATTCCATGAATTTTGATATAGATTGTTTATTATATCCTCTTGTTGCTATATTTCCTAAAGCGTCTGTTGTACTTCCTCCTGATGCGTCATTTTCATTTTCCTCTTTTTTTCTTTTATTATCTCTTACTTTTACTGCTATAAATACTATCACTAATACAAATAGTATAAATATCATTAAACATAATAAATATGTTAATAATTGTGTTATTTGGTTATCTGTCATCTTTTGTTCCTCCCTCAGTATATACATATATTTTCTTTTTATTTTTTGTCTTAAACTTTATCCATCTCATTATTACATCATCAATATTTTCTCCACCAGTTTTTCTGGTTATATCAAATGCTACTGAGTTTGGCACTTTTAGTGTTCCTATTCCAAATCCTAGTACTGCAAGTACTACTATGAAACCAATTCCAATTGTTCCAAGTCCTATCATTTTTAGTATCCACCATAGGAATATCCCTATTCCCCCTCCTACTGCTGTATATATTAGAGCTTTTGTTGAGAATATAAATAATATTCTTCCTTCACCTTTAACATTTCTGGGTATTTGATATGGCATTTGTTTTGCTCCTTTCTCCTTTGTGCTTTTTGAGCATAATACTCCTATTTATACTTATGATATATTATAGCAGAATATTGTAAAAATTCCTAGACTTTTGGCAAAAAAAATACATTATTGTAATATTGTTGTAATATACTTGTAATAAATCAACATAAAAAAAATCACTAGATTAAATCTAGTGATTTTTTTATGTTTTTTAAATTACTATTATTTTGTTGTTGTAGGTATTAAGCTTACTACTGCATTTGCAATGTTAACTGCTGCAAATAGTATAACTGCACCTATTACATATGGTAACATAGTCTTTTTGTATTCTGCTTTTTCTTCAGCACTTCCCATCATGTATTTAATACCTAATACCATAAGTACTCCTACTGCAATTATTGTACCAAAAATTCTTATAATTCCTAATATTTGGTTACCAATATTCCAGAACTGAGTAGCATCTTTTGGATCACTAATAGAAATACTTGCAAATGCTCCACTTGCAAATACTGGAGTTAATGCTGTAAGTACCATAAATACTGTCATTAGTATAGGTAATATTTTTAACATTTTTTTCATAAAGTTTCCCTCCTTCTTTTATTTCTTTTTTATTTATTTTAAATTTATCTCAATGATTTGAGAAAAACATTAATAACTTAATTTTTATAAATCTATGTGTATATTTAAATTATATTATTGCATTGGCTTTCCACAATTTGGACATACATATTTGTGTGAACTTATATCAAATGTTGGTTCTACTTCTGAACCACACCTTGAACATTTTCTTTTTGTAAAATCGTATTGATTATCATCATCATCTTTTATAACATTTTCAACTGGCATTGTATCTTGTACCATATCATTTATTGCTGATGCTATATTTACTGATGCAAATAATAATACCATTCCTACTACATATGGTAACATTGATTTTTTGTATGATGCTCTCTCTTCTACACTACCTAACATGTATTTTATTCCAAGTATCATTAAAACACCTATTGCAAACATGCTTCCAACTGCTCTAAGTATTCCTAGCACTTGATTTCCTATTGTTGTTGAATCAGCTTCAGTTCCAACTAATTCTTTTATCTCTGGTGCAATTGCTGATGCTCCAAATAATATTACACAACCAATTACATATGGCATCATCGATTTTTTATAATTTGCTTTTTCTTCTATACTTCCTGTTATATATTTGATACCTATAACCATTAAGGCACCTACTGCGATAAATGTTCCTATAAATCTAATTCCATCTGCTATATCATCAAGAAAATCTAGTTCTATTAATGTTCCATCATCATCGCCTTTTAATTGGTCTGGCGTTATTCCTGCAAAGACTGTTGTAGAGGACATTATTATCATTAGAATTACTATTATTAAAATTGTTAATTTTTTTGATATTTTCATATTCATAATAATTCCTCCTTAATGTATATATTACATTGGTCTTCTACAATTTGGGCATACATATTTATGCGAGTCTATATCAAATGAAGGTTCTAAATTTTCTTTACAATTTGAACATTCTCTTTTTGAAAAATCATATTGATTATCATCATCTTCTACTGTATTTGCCATTGGTTTTCCACAATCTGGGCATACATATTTATGTGTACTTATATCATATGTAGGTACTACTTCTGATCCACAGCTTGAGCATTTCCTCTGTGTAAAATCATATTGATTATCATTGTTATTTTCTCCGTTAGATGCTCCTGGTGCTTGTGTTACTCCGTCCTTCCTTTTCCAACTTTTGTCCTACTGTTATAGCTATTTTCCAAAAACCAAATCCACCAAATACTATTATACATCCTACAATAAATGGTACTAACATTTCT
>CASTFX010000002.1 GCA_949448405.1 uncultured Clostridia bacterium | reverse complement strand
CTGACATTCCAACTACTAATACTCCATTTGTATATAATTTCATTCCGATAACTCAACCAATTGGTACTACTTCTACATTTTCTATAACATTTACATTTATTTCTTTTACCTTTGCACCAAATATTTTAACACTTAAATTAATTGTACCTGTACAACTTATATCAGATGTATCAGCAATATTAGCTGCAACTGTCACTGTCTCATTGTTTTCAATTTTTTCTATATTTGGATTGCTTGTTTTTTCTGTTTCAAGTTCAACACCAAATAAAGTATTTAGTTTTAATGTTTCTCCTTCAAATAATATTACATCACTTGGTAAATTTGTTATATCTGATACATATGTGAGTAATACTAATAGAAACATTAGTAAAAATGCAATTGATATCTTTTTTGTTAAATTTTTCATTTAATTACCTTCTTTTTGCATTGTTTTTATTAAATAGCTAAATCTGTGATTTTGACTATTCAATTAATTTAAGAGCAATTATTGCTCATATATGTGGCGAAGCCACTTTTCTTATAGTATAACCAAAAATAAAGAAAAAAATTAAAATTTCAAAATAAAAAATTGCATAAGTATATAGCTAAACAATGATTTTACAAATATTATTGGAATTTATTTATATTAATGCAATATAAAAATTAAAAGAGTGATTTTTTAAAATCACTCTTTTAATTTTTTAATATTGCTCAGCGCTTCTATTTATATAGTCAGAAAGTTTTACTAGGCTATTTTTCTCTCTTCCAATTCCCCTATAGTATGCTAAAATTCTTTTATTATAATCATTTCTTGTTATCTTTCCTTCTTTATAATTATTCTCTAAATCTTCAATTCCTGCATCTGATGCGCCTACAACACAATAGTAACAAGCATTTTCATTGTGCAAATAATAATATACTGCCTTTTCTTTTCCATCTTTTAACTCTTTTAATGTGCTTCCTTTATTGTCAATTGCAACTTGTCTTAGAAGTTCTATTCTATTATATCCGAACTATTACATCTCCATTAAGTTCAGGACATCCTATTCTATGATAGCTACCTCCATTTATTGGTACATAATTTCCGTTTCCGTCTACATTATATCCAATATAGTATATTCCCTTATCGCTAATATACTGCTGATTTTCTGTACTTGGTAATATAACATAATTATTATATGTTGTTGTTCCAACAATAAGACCTTGTACAAAACTTACTACGCATACATTATTAAGTATCTGATTCCAATCCATTTCTGTAAATTTAGGCATATTAAACTCGATACTTGTCTTTTTTCTATATGTTTCCATCGTTTGTATTAGATTATCAGTTATTTTATTTTTAATTACATTTATTCTTTCATCATTGAAATAAGATCCTACTTCCGAAAGTGCTTGGTTATCTCTATTTATTATTAAATCATCTGTATATCTTCTATAAATTCCGCCTGCATCTGTATGCCATGGTTCAACTTCTCCTATAACATTATTATACCAATTTGTAAATTCATATGCTTCTTTATAATAATTATATGCATTTTGTGATTTTGAATTTTCTAATTGTATACTAAAATTACTTATAGTTCCATCTGGATTTTTATTATATGAATATTTATTTTTTTGCACTGTCTCATCTTTATCAATTTTTATTCCATTATAATATATATCTTCTCCATTTATATATATACCAGTATCATTTTGCCTTTCTGCTATAACTTCAAGATATCCTGCTCTTGACTGATATTTATTATCCTTTTTATTATCATAATATACTGCAACATAGTTATCTAATGAATAATTTATAACTATTTTTCTATCTTCTGTCTTACTTTCATATTGTGCAGTATAGTACACATATGGTTTTAAAGAATGTTCATATGAACCATCTTCTGGTGATACTGTAGGAGTATATATATAGTATCCATCATATAAAGTAAACATTAATGCTGGAACATATGTCATGACATTTGCTTTGCTTGTACCTGTCATTCCAAGTGAAGTTGCAAACGAAGTAGAAAATACATTTATTGAAGCCTCTATGTCTCTAACTAATGAATCTGAAACAGCTGAGTATTTATTATTAGTTGTATTTAATTGAAATGCAGATAGCATATCATATGTTGCTCCTAAAAAAGTATTATCATATGATGCCTGCAAATTTGCTGCATCTACCTGGTATTGAACATATACAGATAATATAATAATAACTGGTAAAGCTATTACTATAAATATTATTAACAAATTTTGTAATCTCATATTATGCTTGTTCTCCTTTAATTCTTTAAGAAAAAATGTCTTTACCTTTTAGTTAGTACTAGCTAGATAAAGACAATATTTATAAATTTCATTTTTTAATATTAGCTACCATTTACAGCAACTATTCCTGTTTGTGAAGCAACTATACTATAGTTATTGTTTCCAGCTAAACTATAAAAGAAGTTCTTTAAAGATTGAGAAATTGTTGTATTTGAATTTGATGCACTAATTGTAATCATATCTCCTTCTTTTAAAATATATGCTCCATTTTCTTCTAATGCTTTTTCTATTTGGCTTGTATATACTGAATAATATATATTTTCTCCAATTTTTGTTTCATCTGCTTGAGTTGTTTTTTTAGATGGATTTTCATCTAGTATTTGAGCTTCCATTGCTATATCATATGTATTTCCTGTAGCGTATAAATCTAATATTAATGCATCATAAGTTTCAGTTGTTATTCTTCCAGTCTTCCTTACAGTATCTACAAATTCTGATATAGAAGTATTAATTGATAGTTGTGAAATATCATCATTTCTTTCTGCTATTGACATCATAGGAAAAATACCAATTAAGATAGCTGCCAAAAATATGGCTACTATTGTTGTTAATGTTTCTCCATTCATAGTTTTTCCTCCTTTTATAACTTTATCCGTTTTCTACATATATTAATTCTTTCTTTATTGGCTCCATTATCTCTCCAAAAGAGAATAGGCTTTCATCATCATTAGTTATATAACTATTTCTGTCTACTTCTACCATATATTCTGTAAATTTGCTGTTTTCAAAATTTGCAATTAACCCTTTTTTTAATCCATTTTTTATACAGCATATATGATTTCCTGGCTGAGAAGCACTATCTGTTGCTTGTCCCCCAATATAAGTTGAACTAAATCTAACATCTATTCCAGATAAGTCTGAGTCTATTCTTTGAGAAGTCCATCCCATTGTTCCTACCCAATAGCAATAATATCCTCTTCTTATTGTACCAGAAGTCACTTGACCATACAATTTTTGAAGAAGAGCTGTCATTTCATCAAGATTTATTGTACTTAAATCTATTCTATCATAATCTACATTACCATTATCAGGTGTAGTAGTTATTGACATATTTTTATAAAATTCTATTTCATTGCCATTAACATTTCTCGCTAATTTATTAACTCTTTCAAAAGTTGATTTTGTTTCTATTATAAATTTGGCTTTTACAGAATGTGCTGAATTTATCCAATTATTACAAGCTTGTTCAGTATCTAAATCAAATCTTGCAACAATTTTTCCTTCTTTATCTACTATTGTTACTCCATAGTTTTCTTCTGAATATCTATATATTGCAGGTATTATATCTTTTAAAGTAACAATTCTATTACCATTCCTATCAATCGTTTCTTCATCTACTTCTTCATAGTAATCATAATATTTAGTTGAATCTGTTTCTGCAATTAATATTCTTGCTGTTTCTTTGGCTTGTGATGCCATATTAAATAGCATCACAAGTCCAATTGAAAATATAAATATTGCTAAAACTATTTTTAACGCGTCTGCTGCATTTTCCATATATTATATCCTTTCAATAATTACTATGGTGTTGATGTAACACTTCCAGAAGTTGATGTAACTGTTATAGTATCATATGCACCATCTCCAGCAGTATCCTCTATTACTATTAAATATTTATCTTTTGATGAAAGATTTGCTATACTTGTTGCATTAACTTCGGCTCCATTTATTGTCATAGTTACTGTATAATTATTTTTTGCATTACTTGTTATTACTCTCTCATATAATGATTTTACATTAGCTGCATTTTTATTTGTTCCTGAATAACTTGAAAATTGTGCATTAAATGATTGTAATTCTGTTGCATCCATTTGGTGTCCCATTTGGTCTTGAACTCCACTTGCTGATTGCATTACTAGAATTCCTACACTTATTAATAAAATTGATATTAAGATTGCTCCTGCTATAATAAGAGCTTTTGAAGCATTTTCCATAAACTTTTCCTCCCTTTAACTTTTGTATATTATTATTTTTAACATTAATTAATTATAATGTCAATATTAAAGACTAAATTTAACTTATATTTCTAATTGTTTCACTATTATCTTGCTTACTCTTTTTTGTTTGTTATATTCAATATTTGAACATTCAAAAGAAGTTAGACCAAAATTTGAGATAAATCCGTTTAGCCCTACTTTCTCTAATGTTTCCATCTGATGAATTTTTTCTTCTAATTTTCCTTCACTATTCTTAGAAAGTAGTATAAGTTCTACTCTTAACGAATGTTCATTATCTTCTATGTAAAATCCTTCCTCATCTTTTTTTATGTCATATTCTGTATTATTATCTATTGCTTTATTTATTATTGTAAGGACATCTGCGCCATACATAGTCTTTCCAACAAAACTTTCGAATTGAACATTAAAAGCTTGTCTTTCTCTTTCTTTTGATTTGTTATTACTAATTCCCGCAATTATTATTACTATTATTAGAACTAGTATCATTATTATAAAAAAAATAGTTTTTTTCATCAGAATACCTCTTTTTATTATACCACTTTTTGTACCAATTGGCAATAAAATAAATTTTTAATTCCATAACTTAAATGTAATTTCATTTACATAGCCTTCATTATCATGCGAATCTATAATTATCCTAAAATTTCTTTCTCTATCTTCTTCCCAGCTATTATCTAAGAACTCTTCAATTCCTGCTCTTCCAGCTTTAACATCATTTAAAGTAGGAATTCCTATTATATTTACCTTTATTGCTGTTGCCGGATTGTCTTTATTCCATTCTGCTACATAATTATATATTGTTGCAACTTCTTGAGCTGTTAATCTTTTTCCTGTATATTTTGCGAAGTTTGCATTAAACTCTGTAACCATTTTAAGATTCATCTGTTTTTGATGTTCTTTTCCACTTTCTGAAACTGCTACCATTTCATATGAAAACAGTGCTGCAATTAACATTCCAATTAATATCCCTGCTGCCATTATCAAAGCCTTTGACGCATTCTCCATTTTTATTTCCTCCAATAGCCTTATCTATTTGTATTCTTCAAATGACATTTTGCTTACTCTTCCAGACTTATTATATTCTACTCCTGTACATTTAAAAGTTCTTCTTTTAAATTCTGCTGCTGGATATATTGTAATTGTATAATCCCCATTTGCTTTAGTTTCTGTTTTTGTATTCTTAGAATTATCATATGTTACATTATCTTCATCTTTTCCGAGATACAGCATTTATAAGTATATTTTGTATCTTTTCATAATCTTTATCCATACTATATATCGTATCTTTTTTAAGTGCTGTTCCACCTATTGTTCTTGAACCTATTCTATCTCCATTTCTTAAAAAAGATTCTTCTGTTACTGAAAGTTCATTTTTTAACTTAAATGTTATATTAATGTGATATATATTGTCATAAAATTCTGGCTTTTCTACATCATATCTTTTGTTATTATCCACTGCTTTGTTTATTACACTTATTATATCTGCTCCATACATAAGTTTTTTGTTATATGATTCAAAGGCTTGATTATATGCAAGTAATTCTTCTTGAGATGTATCTGTATCAGTAGCATTTTTCATTTCGCTAATCTGACCAAACATATACACAAATACAGTAATAGTTATCATAGCTATTAATATTCCTCCAGCCATAAGCAAAGCTTTTGATGCATTTTCCATATATCTGCCTCCCTATCTTTTGTTCTTTAAATCATTCCTGATAATGTTGAAAATGAATCTGTCATACTCATTAATCCTATTGCAACTAATGGTACTATTAAATATCCAACAAATAGTACTATCATAGGTGCAAAACCAATTCCTTTTCCTATCATACCTTTTCTTGATATTAACTTTTCATTTGATGCTTTTCTCTTTTCTTGGTAATATTCTCTTTCTGTATCTAATTCATCAAATGCTTCTCTTATTGGTATTTTTTCAACTGCTGCTTGTAAGCTTTCTACTATAGTTATCAGCGGTTGATAAGTAATATCATTTTTTAGCTCTTCCAATGCTTCCCAAGCACCACTTTCATAGTTGTTTACACATTTTGTAATTGGTCCCTTGAAAATATTTGCATACCTCTCAAGCCATTCTAATATCATTTCAACATTTACTCTTTCTATTTTCATAAGCATTACTATAATTGTCTGATACTGCATTACTTCATCTTCCATTTCAAGTTGTCTTAATACTTTTTGGAAATATAAAATCCATGTTGGTGCCATATATCCAACAGATGCTAATACAAGTCCGATTAATACTTCAAACCATTTAATATATTCACTATTTATTGTTTGTAATTTAGTGTACACTCTATCTGCTGCTATTTCTATTTCTTCTGGTGTTGCTTCTTTATAATATGGAGAAGCAGTCATTTTTGCTGAAATCATAGCTTTTGTAACTTTAGTTTCTCCTTTGAACATATCAAGGAATACATTATCAATTTTTGTAAGTTCTATAGCTGCTTTTTCATCTTTTGCAGACATTGATATTAAGTTAAAGCTTGTTGTAGGTTGGTCATATATATAACTTATCGCTGTTTTATGTATCCTATCCATGAAAAATATTGAAACTATAAATACTACAACTGTCAAACATAGCTTATTTATATATATCCATTCCATTTTATCCTTAGATGCTGCATCTTTTAAAAGTCTTGTTAAGTTTTTATATTGCTTAGTTCCCTTTTTAGGAACAAATAAATTAACAAATTTCTTTAATATTGGTATTTTATATAGTTTTGATTGCCAAGGATTTTGTGTGTTCTTTGAACTTGTATTTGAAGTTGTGTCTTTTACTTTTCTTATAAGTAAATAACATACAAAAGTTAAAACTATAATTAACATTTGTACTATTAATCCTACTTTTCCATCATAAAAACTTCTTGTAAAACTAAAATTTGAAACTGCCCAGTTTTTAAGTGTTTCTATAAATAATATTGGAATAATAGATATAACTGATAAACTTTGGAATACATAATCTAGTTTATCTCTTTTTAATATTTCTATTTGCATTTCTTGAGTTATATTATTTAAGTTTTTTAAATATAAAGATGCTCCAGTATCTGTTTTTCTATCTCCAAATTCTCTTGTTAAATATGATATTCCTGCAAATTCTTTTAAATAGCTATTTGGTGCTATATCATAATATTTTTCTAATTCTTCTTCTGGATCATTAGATATAAGTATTTCATATATCTTTTCACCCTGTCTTGAAATCTCTAATTCATCGTCTTGTGATGCTTGATATATAGCTTCTTCAACCATATTGTATTCATGATATGCATGTCTTACTTCAGAGAAAAATTCTACTTGCTCTTTTAAAAGCTTCGTGTCAAGCTTACTAACCATTCCTTCAATTATTGTTTCTATCATAAATACTTCAAAAATTATAAGTATTCCTAACAATAGAAGGTTTGAATGTGCCATTACAATAATTAATATTGTAAGTGGTATGATGATAAGTAGAGCTTTTGTTATCATTGAAGATGCTTGTCTTCTTGTCTGGTATTCATCTTGTATACTAATTATCTCTAGCCTTCTTCTTAATTTTAGCAAATATCTTTTTATGCCTGGTACTTTTATATATATCATATATAATTTTTGATATAGTATATCTGATGAAAATTTATTAGTTTTTGTTCCTTGTCTTAATTCTCTTATATATTTTCTCTCGCCTTTATTTAGTGCTTTATTTACTAATATATAAGCAATAACGATAATGACAAGTGCTGCAACTGATCCACCCATTAAGTATAAGGCAATATTATTTGACATATTATAAAGCACCTCCTTTGTTCATCTTATTTCTTTTTTGATACTGCTTTCTTAGTTTTTGTAGTTTTTGATTTAGTCTGTTTTGTTTCTTTTGCTGCTTTAACTGTTTTTTCTATTGGTTCAACTCCTGCATATCCGTCTTTAATTCTAACAGACCAGTTTTCTTCAACAAATTTATCAAATGATTCAATATCGCTATCATCCATATTGTTTCTCATTTCAACTAAGTTTGCATCTGATATTTTATTTGTTATTACATATTCATCATCAATATATTCTAATATATTTACATATTTATAAGTTTCTCTATCTGTTATTTTTGTAAAATAGCGTGTTGCATTGTCCATAAATTTATCTAGCTTTCCTTCTAATGTCTTTTCATCTCTATGGTCAAAAGTATACTCATTTCTATTTTCTACTGGTATACATTCTGTTATTCTCTCTATGTATCTTCTTCCTCTAAAGTCTTTTACTAAGTGAATGTCAAAGTTTAATACTTGTATAACTTGTTCTTCTGCTGTTTTTTCATCTTTGAATACACCAGTTCTTAACATTGAGTTACGAAGGGCTGTAACTAAGTTTGGAAATGTTTTAGCATGGTGAGTAAATAATGTAAACTTAGATGCAACTTGGGCAGCTTGTATCATCCATGCTGCAACTGGGTCTGTTGCAACCTCTCCGTATAATGTTTACTGAACCATCAGTTTTCTTTTGTACGTCTAGTCCTTCTTGTCCTGAAACTGTTTCAGTCTCTCTGAATGATAAAATATTTCTTGTTGGGTATATTTTTCTTAAATGTAACTCGAAAGCTACCTCTTGAACCCTTATATTCATTGTTTCATATATGTTTTCTATCATAGCCATAAGCATTGTTGTTTTACCACAACCTTGCTCACCTGTTAATGATATAATTCTTGCACCTTTTACTAAAAATTTTAATAAATCAATTGCTTTATCTTTTCCACCACAAGTAATTATCTGTTCTAGTGTTGCACGTTTTACGTCAAACTTTCTTACAAAGAAAGCCCATGTCTCAGAAAATGATGGTCTAACAACTACTACACGTGAACCATCTTTCATTTCGTTAATCTTATAACCATTAGAATCTGATAATTGTCCTGGGTTATTGTATTTATAAATATTTTGACATACTCTTTTAAGTTCACTCTCTGTTCCAAAACTTAAGAAGGCTAATCTTATAGATACACCATGGAAGAATATCCAGATACTATCACAAGCTCTTGGAACTTTATTTTCCAATATTTGGTCTAAATAATCTCCATCTGTTTGAGCAACTTGACTTAAGAAACTTTCTGGAAGTCCTGAAACTCCTCCTGAAACTCCGTCTATGTTCATATCTCTTACTTCATCTATACTACTATATCCTTTGTAAGTTTGGTAAATTCTTTGAGTTACTACACTTAATTTATCATGAAAATTTAATACTATATTTTCTTTTTCATATATATCATCTATCTCTTCTGCTGTTATTACATATGCTGGTTTTGATTCTCCTGCAACATATTTTAAAGAATCTAAGTTGTATTTTTTTATTAACTCAGTCAATGCTTCATAAGCAAATTGTTGCTTATATACATATATTAATATATCGAATTTATCTTGTGCTGTTAATAAAGATGGTATATCAAATGGTATAGCTTTTGATATATTGCTTTCATCTGTTCCATATTCTTTTGATAATAAATCATATATTAATTCCTTAACATACTTCTTATCATTAACATCTCCATATGTACATCCTTTTAAAGCTTTTTTCAATTCATATTTTTTGTTTTTTCTTCTCTTTAATTCTTCTTCTGATAATCCTATATCATATAAGTTAATTTTGGTAATTTCATCAAGTCTTCTTTTAACGAATTCAGTCATCATAGGTAAAGTATAAGTTTTATCATCTAACTCTACGTCTTCTTCAACTTCTTCTTTCTTTCTTGCAATTAATATCCTAACAACTATAAATGTTGCAATTAGTAGAACTAATAAAATTGCCAAAGTATTCATTAAATTCATAGTAGGATGCCTCCTTTTTAGTTCATTAAATCCTCATTTGTAATTCTTGCATTCTGTAAATAAGTGCTTCTTCAATTCTTTTTAACTCACTTATGAAAAATGCTGTTCTATCTTGTGTATCTTCTAATTTTCTAATCTTTGGGTTTAAAAGCATTTCCGCTACAGTTCCCTCTTGAACTGCTTCTGCATAAATATGATTGTATGGTACAGATAATATTTCTTTTCTTTCATTTAAATACTTAGTAATATTTTTTGTTGTATACTTAGATTCTCTGTCATATCTATTTATCAAAAGCATTGTATTTCTTTGAGTAAATAATTCGCTTTCTTTTTCTCTAAGTTCAATAACTTTATCAAATTCTGACATTTTTTGCTCTAAATCTATTAATATTATATCAGACATTTTAAGTATATCTCTTGTTACATTATCTTCTATTCCATTATTTAGGTCTACAAAAATTATATCATAGTATTTTTTAGCAACATTTAATATATATTTAGTTGATGAATATATTTTTTCATAGTCTATTTTTTCATCTTCTCTGTCTCTTGGTCCTGCTAGTATTTCTAATCTCTTTTTAAATATCATTCTTGTATAATTTGGTACTATGTCTGGTGTAAGCCTGTTTGATAAGGCAAGTTTTGACATTCCTTCTAGTCCTGATTCTAAATCCATAGTATTTTTATTATTAGTAATCTTATTTACTGTTTTAAGCATTTCGTTAAATCCAAAAGCCTGCATTGTGACTTGATCATTATATCTTGTTGATACTAATAAGATTTTATAGTTATGTTCTATTGACATATGTGTTGCTACAGCTAATGCTGAATGGGTTTGTCCTATTTTACCTGTATTATCATTCCAAAATGTAATAATTGCCATATTTTATACTTCCTTTTCTAAATTTTTGATAATTTTTGAAACTTCTTTACCTGAAACTTCACCATCTAAAGTCATTTCTATTAAGTATTGCAAACTATTTTTATAATGATCACTAAGTCTTTTTATCTTTATTCTTGATATTATTTGGTTTTCTACTGTAACACTATAATTTCCAAGTTCTATAGGGAAATTTATTATCTCCTTATCCCATTTAATTTTGTAACCTAATGATAAATAATCTAAATATTCATTTTCTTCTTTAAGCATACTCTTAGAAAATAGTACTTTTGTTAATTTTATAGGAACAGTACAAGCGCTTAATATTTCTAATCCTTTTTTTAATGAATAAAGGTCAAATGCTGTAACAAAACAATTGTTATAGTTTCTCATTGCATCAAAACTCTGGAACATTTCTGGAGTATCAATATCAATTAAAGCAATATCATAATTTAATGGTTTATCTCCAATACCTAAATATTGTTTTATTTCATCCATACTTTTAAAGCCAACTGCTACATCAAATCCTTCAAATTCTGTTAAATATGTTTTTGTTGGACTAATTGATGGAACTACATATTTTGCTTTTTGAGCTATTGTTGTATCTATTACTATTACTCTCTTTTTGGCTAATGTCAAAATTCTTGCTACATACAATATTAAGTCAATTTTATCATATCCTCCTAAAAAACCTACTGTTTTCATTTTGCTATTCCTATCCTTTCTTAAAGTATTACTTACTGAAAGCAAAAGTAAATGCTCATTTGCTTTTACTTTTGCTTTTAATTTATTATAATCCTAATAAATCTATATATTCTTGTCTTGCTGTTTGTTGTCTTTGTATTTCTTGCTCTAATTTATCTTCAATATTTTCTGTTGCATCTCCTGAATATCCATTTAGAGCTTGATTTATAATATCTCTTTGAGCTCTTAAATTTTCTGTATATCTAGCGGCTAATGCTGCTTTTGCAACTGCTGTGATATTAGGATCTGTGTTCATTAAATTAATTACTGAATTTTTAGCTACATATGTAGGTGTAGATGATTCTTGCATTCCTGCATCTGTATAAGTTGTTGCATATAGAAGTGAACCTTCCATAATATATGCTTCAACTATTGCATTACTCATAGTTAAAATCTCATCTTCTCCAACTTTTATCCAGATTGTATTAGCATTTGCTTCTTCTATATATTTTTTTGATAAAACAATGTAATCTTCTCCTGATGGAAGTCTTAATCTTATATCTACTGTTTCTCCAGCTGTCAATTTAGTTGGTAAAATTACCATGTTGTATTCTTGCATTCTGATATCTGGTGTATCTGGTTGTCCTTCTGTATTTATCATATCTGTTGTAAGTATCGTTCCAACTTCAAGATTTATTTTGCTTGTTGAAAGGTCAGTTATGTATGTACCTGCATTTGCAGCAGTAATTGCATTACTTGGTACAACACTACTGTCAACTTTCTTTACTACTGTTTTACCTACTACAGTATCTCCTGATGTTGCAGCTTGGCTTAGTACATATACTTGATTATATATAATTGCAGCTTGTTCTTTTCTTATTTTACCTAATTGAAGTATTAAAATTACAATAACTATACCTGTTAATATTAAAGTTAAAAACATTCCTAATAAAAATGATGTTCTTGCCTTTTTTTGCATTGGATTCATTGCCATATCTTATTTCCTCCTCTAATTCTGCTATTTTGACAGAATATTTTATCTTATTGTTTATTATACTATATTAAAACTAAATATACAATATTTTATCGCTTTTGTAATGTATTTGTAAACTTGCTGTAACATTTGTGTAATTTGTTTTATATATGAACGTAATTATTTATACCTTCAGCAACTCCATTATTATCATTATTTGCTACTACTATTTTTCCAATATTTTTATTTGATAATGAACTATTCCCCATAATTATTCCGTAATCCTGCATTTTGTATCATTTCTAAATCGTTTACATTATCTCCGATTGCTACAACTTCTTCTTTATTTATATTCAAGTAATTAATTAATTTTTTTATTGCTTCCCATTTATTTACATTTTCTTTGGTAATTTCTGTATAAAAATATTTCAATTCTGCTTTTTCCGTTCCTGATTTTATGATTTTTCTAGACATATTTGATACTTCTAAAATATTTATTCCTTTAATCATATGAAGTTTATTTATTATTCCATTGAATATTGTTTGTGTTTCATCGCTAATTGTTATCTTTGTTACTTGTCCTATATCATTCTCTCTAACATATTTTTCTATGTTATCTACAATATTTATTCTAGTTTTTTTATTATCTGGCTTTTTACTATTTTCATAATAGTAATACATTAAATTATAATTAAGATTTTTTGATAAAATATATTTTTCTGTATTTATAGTGTAATATATACTATTTTCTTCACATATTTTAATAATTTTTAAAACAATATCGATTGATATGCACTGATTATATAATGTTTTTTTATTTTTTAAATCATAAATTAATGCACCGATTTCCTGATATTATATAATTATCTGCTTTTATTTCTTCTGCAATACCAATTACTGAATCTGACATTCTTCCTGATGTAAGAACTACTTCTATTCCTCTATCTTTAGCATTCTCTATTGCTTTTTTGTTTTCGTTTGAAACGTCGCCATATGAATTTAAAAGTGTTCCATCTAAATCTATTGCTATTAACTTATACATACTTTATCCTCCAGATTTTGATTATATCATTTGATTTCTTAACTTTCAACATTGTTTGACTTTTTTATTGCTTTTATTTTCAAAATTAATTTTTGACAAAAATTTCTTGTTTAATTCTTGTATTTTTGCACATTCTATATATTGAAAAACGAAGTTACATTATTTTGTTTTTCGAAATATACTAAAATTAACTTTCCTAGGAGGTGAATTAAGAAATGGCAACATCAAATAACAACAAAAAAGTAGTTCCAGAAGCTATGGACGCTTTAGATAAGTTCAAATATGAAGTAGCTAGTGAAGTAGGTGTTAATTTAAAAAACGGATATAACGGTGATATCTCTTCAAGAGACGCTGGAAAAATCGGTGGTAACATGGTTAGAAAATTAATACAAAAAGCTGAAAACCAAATGATAGGAAAATAACCTTATAACCTATACTAGTTTAGAATATTAGTATTATGCAGGAGTATAAATTTTGCTTTTATATACATAAAGGCAGGGTTTGTACCCCTGCCTTTATTTTAACAAAGAACAAATTATCTTAATGTTTATCTACAACAGCAGTTATTCTTTTTATTTTTATTTCTACAACATATTGCAACAATTATGCTTAATACTAGTAGTACAAATAATACTATTGCAAGTACTATAATCGCTGCTAAAGCTGCAAGAATAGTTACACTTAATGCTGCTCCTATTAATATTCCAATTACTCCTATAAATAATGCTGCAAGTATTGCTATAACTATATATATGCAAGAACATTTATTATTTTTCTTATCTTTTCCTGGATGTCTATCTTCTTCACACATATTTTCACAATTATACTTTATTTTCATTTCTTCTATCATTTCTTTTCAACTCCTCTTCTTTAAGCTTGGATTAATATATTATATTAAGAGAAGTTCAATTTGTTGACAAAATTCTACAATTATCTTATAAAAGTATCTGTTCCAGAAATATATTTCCTATATTCATTCTTTTTTCTTCTAACAGATTGCCATCTATTTTTAAAAATTTCCCTTTGCTCAGGTCTATCAAACAATAGCTCTAATAAATTATTTACTTTTTCTGCTTCAGTTACATTACGTAAAAATATTTTTTCAAATTGTTCCCCTTTATAGTTTGCATCTTTAGCATTTTTTAGACTAACTTCTAATATTTTACCAACTAAAACTAAGTCTTGAAAAATAATTTCGGGATTTAATGACGAATTAAATATTCTTATCTCTATTCTTCCAGCATCTTCTGCATTCCATTTCATATGATTGAAATTTATGCTTGTCATCCTTACTGCTGAGTTAGAATCTCCTCTTTCTTTTAATATGTCGTTATATCTTCGATAAATCCTAAATCTATCGTCATCACTCTCTGCATAATCTAAATTATATTCGCTTCCTAAACGTTCCCATTCAACAATATTTTTCATTCTATTACGTGCTTGAATTTGATATAAAAATCTTTCCATATCTTCATCTGTATCAAGTTTAACGCTTCCGTCTTCTTGGAAAAATTCTTGAATATTTTCTTTTATTGGAGTAGCCATATTTTTTGCTGCTATTCTCATAACCTCGCCTACTGGATTAGCCATTTTAAAAAATAATTCTTCGCACTCTCCCCAGATTTTTAATAAATTTTCTACTGCTCTTCCATTACATTCTAAGTAATCTGCCCCAATATTAATATGTAATCCAGTTCCACCATTTAGTCTTGCATTTAAAGCTTTCAGCAATGTACAAATAGCTACAATTTGATTTAAATCTAGCAAATTATTTTTCATAATTGGAGATGAGGCTTCTGATGAATCTTCAGCAGTTTCTTTTGAAAAGTTCCACTTACTAAATTCATCTTCTTGTTCGAAATCTGAATTTTGAACAATGGCATTTGCAATATCAGACGGTATATTTACAGTTTCCATTATATCTGATACAATTCCTGAACTAAAAATATATTGAATTTCGGTTAATGGTAATCCTGAAGCTTCAATTTCTAAGCCAAATTTTAATTCTTGTGGAAAATTTAACACTTCTCTCCACAGAATAAATTTGTCACTATCTCTAAATAATTCTTGCAATATTTTATACTTATCTACAACTTTAAACATTCTTAAAGGATAATTTGTACTATTATCCCAAAAATGAATATATGTAACACTGCTCTTTATAGATTGCATCATTGACATTATCTCATCTTCTGTATATTCTTCTATATTATCTAGAAATTCTACAACTCTAAACATTCCTACCCGCCTTCACTTTTATATTCTTCATTAATTATTATATAATTTCCTTTATATTTCTTCTTTTCTTCTACTGTTAACAAATTACTACTAGATTTACTTTCTAGTATTGTTATATTAGGAATTTTACACAATGATATTATAAATTCTCTCTCATCATCAATTATTAATTCTTTCTTCAAATCATATTTTTCACTTATTATTTTATATTGTTCTCCTAAAGTTCCCATTTTGGTATGAACAACAGCTAAATTTAATTGATAAAATTTAACTTTATAAAAAGCTATTTCATATCTTCTAATGAATTGCTCTTTTTTCGTTAGATTAAAATATTGTTTTCCAAATATAAATTCATATAATTCTTGTACACCATCAAATTTATTAATTTTTTCATTTTCTATATAAATTAAATCTTTCATATTTCTCCTATTAACAAGACATTATGTTTAGTATATCACAATATTCCTTATTCTTCAACAGTTATAGCACATTATGTATTATACCCTCTAGATTTTATTTACCTAAATTTTATCAAATCTTGGAAATATTATAACATGCCCCAGCAAGTCTAATTGCTGGGGCAAATTCCTTAATTTATTCTATTTAATCTTTTTCTCTTCTTCTTTTCTATTACACTCTTCTTTATCCTCTTCTGGGTTTGCAAAGCTTAAATACCAACTAAATCCATTTCTATTTTCTTCTATCTCTTTTTGTCTTTTTTGTAATTCTTCAAATGTTTGTGGAGGTGCTACAATTAGTGGATTTCCGAGGAGTCCAGTTTGCAGGTGTCGACATTCCAGTTTTATCTGCTGTTTGTAGTGCTTCTACTGTTCTTAAAATTTCTGGTATGCATCTTCCTACATTCATTGGATATATAAGTATTGTACGAACTACTCCTTTATCGTCTATTATAAATACATTTCTTACTGTTACATTTGGATTTACATCATTTGATATCATGCCATATCTTCTAGCAATTTGACCATTTAAGTCTGCAATTATCGGAAATGGAATGGTTATTCCTGTTCTTTGGTATATATTTTCAAGCCATGCTAAGTGTGAAGGATTACTATCTACACTTAATCCTATTAAGCATGTATTTAGTTCTTCAAAATATGTATTTGCTTTTGCAAAAGCGATAATCTCTGTTGTACATACTGGGGTTACTCTATCTCCACTTTTCAAACTTTTTCTGAAAACTATAGATAGAGTAACCCCAATATCTATATTTTTCAAACTTTTTATAGGAAGAATAAAAAACTTTGTTTCTATCCTTCCAATTTTATTGAAATTGTATTTTCGACAAGTTTTGATTCTTTATATTTTAATTCATTGTTATCTTTAATTACAATCTTTTCTTTCATATAATCATTTAATTGCAATCTAAAATCTATCTCATATCTATCATTAAATATTCTAACTTCTTTAATTATTTCGGAAAGTAGCATCTTTTTTACATCTAAGTCAGCCCTTTCAAACTCTTTTCTCCATACTGGAATCCTATCTTTAATTTGTAGTAGTTCTTCATCTTCTAGTTTCTTTTGATTTATCTTATTTGCAATTTCACTTTTTAAGGTAATTAGTTGTATTTTTTTCTCTTCCTTTTCTTCTATTAGTTCATTTAATAATTCTGCTGTAAAATTACTTTCTCCTGTCAATGTCTTAACCACTTCATCTTTTAATACATTTATATTAGCTTCTGTTTCTTCAAGTTCTCTTTCACATTTTTTTAATTCTTTTTCTTCGTTTTCACAACTATTTAATACGCCTTTTTTTATAGCTATAGATAAATCTATTTCTCCTAAACTATCTAAAAAGTCATAAACACATTTTAGTATTATCTCTTCAACAACTTCTTTTTTTATATTCTTTTTTTCTAATCCACAAGTATTAGTAAATCTCGTACTACTACATCTATAATATGAATGTTTTATCATCTCTCCATCTTTATTTTTCTTTTTTGAACCTGCTGTCATAAAAGCATATCCACACTCACCACATTTTGTCATTCCTATAAATAATAACTCTGATTTTGTTTGTCTTGGTTTTATATCTTCTTTTTCATTATTGTCAGATTTATCGTTTCTAGAATCTCTTATCTTTTTAGCTTCATACCATATTTTTTCATCTACTATTGCTAAGTCATTTACTCTTTTTTCTGGCAATATCCATGTATCAAATGGCTGTTTCTTAGATGTTGCAGCATTTACTGTTGTTTTTTTCCTATATGCTGGATAACCCATATATATAGGATTGCCTATCATACTTCCTACTGAAGACACACTCCATAATTCAGATCTTCTAGGTTTAATCTTTTTATCATTTAGATATTTGGCTATTCTTCCAATTCCATATCCTTTCTTTACATATAAACTAAATATTTCTTTTACTATTTTTGCTTCTGTTTTATTGATTATAAGTTTCTGTCTTTCAACTCCCTTTTTTGTATATGTTCCACTTTTGACAAAATCATATCCAAAAGGTGCATTTCTTTTTCCTCCATAAGTAAGTATTCCTTTTTCTGCCATTTGAACTTGTACTTCTCTTACTCTTATTGAGGTTTTTTCACTTTCTCCTCCTGCTTGCCAATATGTAAGATAATTAATTAATTTATCAGCTCTATTTTCTATTTTTCTTTGTCCTTCTTTTACAGACCAAACTTCAATTCCTTCATTAATTAACCATTCTACAACAAAAGGTGTTTCTTCTTCTCTTCTTCCAATTCTATCAAACATAAAAAAAAGTAATATATCTATTTCTTTATTTAATACATCTCTTTTTATGTCTTGCAGAACATCTCTTTTAGATTCACTAAGTTTATATCCAGATACTCCTAATTCTATGTATTCTTTTGTTAATTTCCAATTGTCGTGTGATTTTATAAAATTTCCACATGATATTCTCTGCATTGGAATATCATTTTTTTCAACTTGTTTTAAGGTAGAAACCCTATACAAGCATCCAACTCTTTTTATATCCATAAATGTTAAATATTTTCCTTTACAAGCATCGTAGATATTGGATATTTAACTTTTATTTCTACTTTATCATTGTATAAATATACCTTTTCTATTAGTCTATCTAAAATTTCTCTTTTTATTTCTAAAGGTGCTTTGTCAAATTCTTTACTCCAGGTAGGGATATATTCTTTTAGTCTATTAATTTCTTGATTATTAAGATTTATTTCTTCTTTTATCTTTGTTAGTTGTTCATTTAATTGCTTTAAATTGTCCTTTTCATTATTAAATTCCTGACTTATTGATTTATTTTGTTCTTCATCTCCTGACATAAGAGATGCAACAATATCTGTTTTCAACTCTATAAGTCTATTTTTTGAATAACTAATTTTTTGATTTAATAATCTAATTTTTTCCTCTCTTCTTTTAATCCTTTTTACCCTTTTTACTATTGCATTTCTAAAATCAATTTTTTTATATGTGTCTAAATATTTTTTTACTTCATTACTTATTATTGTTTCTAAAATATCAACTCTATAATTTCTATGATATTCACAATCACCAGTTTTTTGCTTACCCTTACACAGCATATAACAATATTTTGTCCTTCCTTTAGGTACAATATGGTTGTTGCAATAACCACATCTAGTATATCCTGATAATAATCTTAGAAGTCTACTTCCTTTCCTACTTCTGCTATCTATTAATTCATTTGCAGTTTGCCATAATTCTTCTGAAACAATTGTAATATCTGGATTTGGTTTGTCAGCAATAATCCAAGTGTCTTTGCTTTTTCTAATATTTCCATCTCTATTTCGCCTTCTTTTTCCAAATGATACATAGCCTTTGTAAATAGGATTTCTAACAATTTCTAAAATTATATGCGAATCCCATAAGCAATTTTCTTTTCTTCTTTTAATTTCTTTTTTATTTAGGTAAACAGCCACTTTATCAGTTCCATATTTTTTTATAGCAATAAGTTCATAAATCTTCCTTATAATTTTTGCTTCTTCTTCATATATAACAGGTATTCTTCTTTGTTTTCCTATTTTGCTATATAAATCACTATTAACCATTTCATATCCATAAGGAGCATAATTACCAAAATAAATTCCTTCTTTTGTTAATCGTATTCTTTCCTCTTTAGATCTAATTGATATCTTTTCGCTTTCACCTTCAGCTTGCCAATATGTAATATAGTTTATTAATTTATCATAATTATCTTTTATTTCCCTTTGTCCTTCATTAACAGACCATACTTCAATTCCCTGATCAATTAGCCATTTAACAACGAATGGCGTTTCATCTTCTCTACGCCCTATTCTGTCGAATAAGAAAACTAATAATATGTCAATTTCCTTATTACATACATCTTTTTTTATTGTTTGAAGAACATCTCTTTCTTTTTCACCTAGTTTGTATCCAGATACACCAAGCTCCATATATTCTTTTTTAAGTACCCAATCATCATGTAATTTGATAAATTTTTTACAAGCTTTTTTCTGAACAGGAATATCGTTGTTATATGTTTGCTTTTTAGTAGAAACTCTGTATAAGCATCCAACTCTCTTCATTTTAACCCTCCTTTCGCCTTAAAATTTTATTTTAAGAAAAAAGGATAATCAATTTGAGAAAAAATTTCATATTAACTTTTTTACATTTCTTTGGATATATAAATCACTCAACACATCTATAATATAGTTTTCAACTTCTTTTGAATTACCTTGTGATACATTTTTCAATATAACATTTATCTTTTGCTTCCCTACATTTTCTACTTTAGTTAGCTGTTCCTCCCCATCTTTAGTTTTAATATACTCGTAATCTTCATTACCCAATAATACATTTTTTCTTTCTATAACGCCATCCATTAAATCACCTCAACTAATTGTATGAACTTTAGCTCCAATTTATTAACACATAAAAAATAGCCTAGTATCAATGTACTAAACCTTACAAATAACATACTTGAGAAAAAATTAGAGTTTATTTGCTATATCAATTGCTTTGTATTTTGGATAAATTTCTGGTAGTATATCTATTTGTGCTAATATGTCTTTTAGTGTTATTTCTATATTTCCACTATTTTTCATATTGCGTACTGCTATTTTAGAATATGCTATATATTCCTTAATTTGTTCTTCTAGAACCTTTTTCATTTCATGTTCAATATTACCTTCATTTAGTTCTTTATTAAGTTTTATTAGCCTTTTATAAGCTCTTCTTACATATTTTTTACATTCTTGCTTATTCATTTTTTACCTCCATAATAAAAAAGCCAGATTAATCTGACTCTTCTATCTCATTTCTCATTTTACTATTTTGACTTTTTTTATTGTTATTATATAATTGTTCTTTTCTTCCAACTCTGCAATATGTTGCAACTTTAAGCTTTTCTTCTAGTTTACTTTTGTTTTCCATAACTTTTCCCTCCTAATATAATAATATATCTTTATATTTTATTTTAGAAGTTGAGAAAAAATTTATTGTATTTTTTCATCTGCTTCTTTTGCAACAATTAGCATACAATGTAATCCTATTTCTAATATTGCACCTAACATCATTCCACTAAAAAATAGTAACACTTTTATCACCTCTTAAATTTCTACAAATATTATATGATTCTCTCTACATAAATGAATTACCATATTAAGTTCTCTTTCGCTCATTCCAAGTATTGTAAAAATATTCATAATTAAAATATCCATGTTTTTATTTCTTATATCTTTTATTAATTGATAATAAGAATCTAAATTCTCTCCTGGTGGTGTAATATACATTTTGCCTATTTCAATTTTATTACTACAAAACCTTCTTATCATGCTCATTTGTTTTTTGCTTGAATCATAAGAATTTATAATATAGCAATTAGCTCTTCCACTTATGTTTTTTAGTAATATTCTATTATTTTGTAACATATTAACATAGATTTCTTCTACTTCTTTTGGTTCGTATAAGTCATATATCAGTTCCATTTGTTGTGATAAAATTTCTGGATCTATTTTAGTTTTCATTTTATATAGTAAATCTAATGTTATCGCTGCATAGGCTTTTCCCTGTTTTTTTGTAATCATAGTTTTCTCCTATTTTCTAAGCTTTTATATACAATGGAAAGTCAGCTGGCTTTAATAAATTTTCTGTATCGAACTCATAACGATTCTTTTTATCATTATATTTATAAGCCCCACTACACCATTTTCTTAAAGCTTCATTACCTATTGTTGAATGTTTTGATAATTCCATTGCTGCTTCTTCATGTTTGTTTTTTAAGTTTATATAGTCTATGTCTATTTTAGTTTTTCTCCCTTTGTAAATTAATTCTTTTTGCACTTTCCTTCTCTGTTCTAAATTTTCTTTTTTTCGTTTTTCTTTTTCAATTTTATACATCTCATTTTTTCTTAATATCTTTGAAATGTAACTTATGGATGTATTTATTATTTCTGCTATTTCTGTTAAAGTTTTTCTTTGTTCAAAGTAAAGATTATTTATAATAGCTACTTTTTCCATAATAAAATTCTCCCTTCATCTTAGTTCAAAAAGTGTTTACACATTTTTTGACATAGTTTTTCTATATAGACTTGTCTAGAATTCGCCTATATTGATTTTTTTATAAACATATAGTATAATTACAATGATTTTAAAAGGGGAAAATTCGCTTATACTATATGTTTTATGTATGTTAGGAACACAATTTATTGTGAAACTGTTTCTAACTATTCGCATTATAATTTTCTATTCCTTGAAAGTCAATAAGTATTGGTAAAAAGCGATTGTAACACAAAATGACTTTTTATCTAATTGGTGTTCATAACAAAAAGGAGATTAGAATGGAAGAAAACACTTATATCTTAGACATTTTATCTGGTCTAGGATTAGCAATAAATGAAAAAAATAATAGTGAAATTGTTATAAATTATCCTATAAATTTTGATAAAAAAACTATGAAATTTATTATTGATTCTAATTATAAAATAACTTTTCAGCAGTTAGGATGCTTTTTAGCAGACTTTTTAAACGCTGACTTTAACGAATATGACGATTTTCTAGAGTTTTTTACAAAGTATTCTTTATCTTTATTAAATTATAATAAACTAAAAAAAGTATTCAAAAATGGATATTGTACTGAAGAAACTTTTAAAGATTTCGTTTTAGATTTACAAACTAAAAATAAGAATATATTAAATAAATTGCAAGAACAAACAGATATGATATTAGATTATTGTTTATTGAATCCTAATAAAAGAGCTGAAAGATATAAGCCAATAGAAAGACTATATGTATTAAGAAGAATCTCACCTAATCTTACAATACTAAATGAAAATAAATCTGCATATTATTCTACTAATCTGTTTTCTTCATATCCTGGATCAAGCGAAAAAGATATTTATGAATTTTTATCTAAAAAGAAAAATGAAGTAATCGAATACGATTTAATACTTCCTTATGATCTTTCTAGCATAATATACAAATCTATTTGTAGCATACTTAAAGGATTTGTTTACTTAAAATCTTGTAAAAATTGTAATAAGTATTTCATTGCTACAAATAAGGCATATAACTATTGCCAAAATGTTGCACCAGGAGAAACGATAAAAACTTGTAGAGATATTGGAAGAAAAGCAACATTTGAAAATGCAAAAACTAGTGATCCTATATTAGATTTATACTATAAAGTTTATAATAGAAAATCTATGATGAAATCACGATACCCTGATATTCCTAAATATGTTAATGATTTTAATAAATTTAAAGAAACTGGAAAAAAGAAACTTAAACAATATAAGACTAATAAATTGTCTTCTGACGAATTTAAAAATTGGATTGAAAAGAATAGCTAAACTCAGCTATTCTTTAAATTTATATATATAAATAATAATTAGCATTCACAAGAGATTAATTGTTCATGACACTTTGGACATCTCTCACAATCACATCCTGCATGATGATATTCGCCCATTAAAGCATTACAATCATGACATCTTAAATCCTCATCTTCATATCCATAGTAAAAATCGTACTCATCTCCAACTGCTATTCTATCATAGGTTTTTCCATCATTTAAAACTAATTGTGAAGTATCACAACCATTACTTTTTAACATATCTTCATTACAATAATCACATTTTGCCATCTTTATACCTCCTAGTATCCTTTGTACTATTTAATTCTATTTCCTTCATTAAATTGTTTGTCTATCTTTTCCCAATTATTATATAAAGCTGCTTCATCCACCAAATTGCAAATACTGTTATATGAAATAATGCAATATAATGAGCATAACTGTTTTATTCTATTAACTGTATTCTCATCTAACTTTTCTAAGATATTTCCTGCTTCGTCTTTTTTTAGCTTTCTTAGATTCATCCCTTTTATATTTTCTAAAATTTTGATTAGGTATTTATCTGATATATTATAATCAATTTCAAAAGCATCAAAAATCATATATAGCACTTTATCTAATATACTATCTTCTCTTATATCAAATTTTTCATTAAATGTTGCTTCCATTTCATTTTTGCAAAACATACATATTTCTACTACACTTAAAGACATCTTATTTTCTCTCCTTATACTATTTTTTGAATTATAGCACGAAAGCAGACAGTTTTCAATACTCTGCCTGCTTAAAAAATATGACTTTTTTATTTATTCTCACATTACTGATAATTTGTATGACTATGGTATTTCTTGTATTTTAATTGATTTCACTATATCTGTTTCTTCAAAACTTATATAAAGCACATAGTTCTGTTTCGTAGTCCAAAAATTATGATGCCCAAAAATTAATCCTTTATATATATTCCCTGCATTATACATATAAACCTTATCATCATATGAATATGTTTCTACTGGTTTTCCTAACAATTCGATAACTTGTTCCCTTGATAATCCGATAAGATTATTATTGCGTTCAATTTCCTTCATCTTTATGTATTGTTCATCTTGCTGTTCTTTTCCAGAAGTTATTTCATTAGCTATTATATATATACTAAAGCCAAATATAATTACTAAAGCAATACCTATCCATTTTATTTTTTTTCTTCATAAATCTCCCCTACAATTTACTAATTATCTTTCACTATAATATCATAAAAATTCTGACAAATCTATAAAATTAATCTTTTTTAAACTTTTTTAAATTTTATTTTTCTATTTTAGACAAGTTTACTAAATTATTGGTTCTTATTAGTCTTTTCACCACTTCTAAGCTTTTTCTATTTATAATCCCATCAAGGTGATAATATTGAGAAATGTAAAGAAATATAAAAGGATACAAGGTTCAAAAAAGCAAAAAAAAAGACTTGAAATGTTAAATAAATTTCAAGATGATATTTCAAAAAAATTTTTTGATTCTAAATTTAAAAACAAGAACGATTGATAAATGTTAAGGTTCTTGTTTTTTATTATTTAATTTGCTACATAATATTTTACCATTGAGATTACATCTTTGCAGCTTGGTTTATCATATTCTCCTAGTCTTAGTATTCTTCGTGTCTTTGTTCTGTCTGTATATTTCCACATATTATTTATTGCTGTATTAATATCGGATTTGATTGTGTGCATATTTTCGCCCTTCTTCTTTGCTATTTCTGTATAAATGTTCTTAATATTGTCTTCATCTTCCACTATCGAATACAATATGCAATCATTAATAAATCTAGTTCCTTTTAGAGAATATGTAAAACCTAATTTAAAAAGTATATCAATTATTTTATCTCCTGTCTTTTTATTTGATATTTGTTCTACCATTCCTTCTAACTCTCTTGCAATTTCTTCAGCTGTTGTTAATTTAGAAAAGAATCTATCAACACATTTGTATTCTCTTGCCAAAGTCATATATTTCATTTCTCCTGAATATATGAATATCTTTGTTTTTATTCTTTTGTTTGCCTCAATGTCTTTTAAAATTTCTAATCCATTTCTCCCAGGCATTTTCAAATCTAATATTACGACATCAGGATTAAGCTCTTCAATTTTCTCATAGACTTTAGTACCTTCGTTTAAAATTCCAATACATCTTACATTTTTTGTATTAATCATATTAGACAGATGAACACTTATCTGTATATTATCTTCAGCTATTAGAACATTCAGCAAAGTTTTGCACCTCCAACCCTATTAAATTTACATAAATTTTACCACTTTTTCCTTTTTTTGTAAATATGTTTTCACCTATTAATTATGCTATTTAGGTAGGTTTTCTCTATATTTTTCATTTCCTGGGTGAGTATAAATATCAGTTGCATTGGATGAATGTCCTAAAAACTTTTTAAGCATTATATCAGAGTATCCTTCTTCATACTTTTTTGTTCCTGAATCGTGCCTCATTATATGTGGTTTTATTTTATTTTCGTTTACTTTCTTACAATATTCAGTTAAAATATTGTTTATGCTTGTCCTACACATTGGCTTGTTCGTATTGGCAGTTTTATTACTGACTAACAAGTATTTATTCTCTCTGCCATTTAATAATTTTTCTCTTTCTGGTAGGTAATCACAAATGGCATCATATATAATTTGATCCATGAAAATGCTTCTAATTTTATTTCCTTTTCCTAAAATACGAATTGAATACATATTAAAGTCTATATCTCTTTCTATTTGCAAATCAACTAATTCTGATACTCTTAATCCTCCCTCATCAAACAAGATGAACATAAGATAATCTCTTTTATTTTCTCTTCCTGCTTTTAGCCTTACTTTTTTTATTGTTGTTTTAGGAAGCATTTGTGATGTAATAAATTGTCTTTCTATTTTATAAAAATCTTTCTTTTTTATTACTTTTGCTCCACTCTTTCTAATTTCTTTTTCTATCAAAAAATTTTCATAAATAGAT
>CASTFX010000001.1 GCA_949448405.1 uncultured Clostridia bacterium | reverse complement strand
CTATTCCATTAAGTCTTACCTCTAGTGAGTTATTGCCGACTTGATACTGTAGTCCATCTGGTATAGTTACTTCATAGCCATTGGTTATTGTTGTATCTTGTTCCACTCCATCTACTGTAGTCTTGCATGGAATAGTTTTAGTTGCTATGATAATCTGAGAATTTTTATCTATTTTATCCCAATTCTCATTCAAGGCTTGCTCTACATTAAATTCTTCGTTTCTATCTGTTTCTACATTCCATTTATAAAGATTTAAGTTTGGTGTATCACTTGCCCTTCTTATCTCCTCCTTGTTTTTTGTCTTGTTCTTTTACCTCTTGTGCATTTTGATAAGCTAATAAATATTCTTTTTGCTCTACTAATTCGACCTGTCTTAAAATATCCTGTAACACAGGTTTTATTACTATAGCTGGTAATCCACTTGTATTTATTATCTGAACTATATTCTCTTTTACTTCTCTTTCTTTTAAAATTAATTCTTCCATTTATTTTCCTCCACTATTGTTAATCTTTTATCTAATTCTTGTATAGCTTTATATGTAAGTGATACCATAGAATATTGTTCTACTCCTTGTCTATCTTCTGATATTACTTCGTCTGGGCAATTATATCCTTCTCCTATTACTAATCCTATATGTTTCTTTGTTCCTGTTTTTTCATTTTTAAAATTATATAAGCAAATATCTGCATTTTTAATTAATTCTAAAGCATTTTCTGTGAATTTTTTTATGTTTTTCTTTTTCGATTTTACTGATGTTTGTGTTAACTTTGGCGTTACTATTTGAGTTGGAGAAATAGTAGTTTCTGTTGAATTACTACTCTTAAAATATAATGTTGCTGTTTCACCATTACCTGTTATAACATTATAATTAGTAGATGCTGCGCTCGAATATCCTCCACATATGAAATTCTTTACTGTTAATAAATTTGTGTTAACTCCACCAACACCTATGCTTACTGCTATTGTTCCATTTTTTTGTATAATTAGTGTGTTTTTGGGGTCATTTGAATTAATTTTTATTGTTCCTTTTACATTTTTAGTACTAGTTGCTTGTCCTAATAGTATTTTTTGTATTGTTAGTAAATCATCTGAGCCAATGCTTCCATTACTATTTGCATCAAATATATCTTTTAAAATGGCATCTGAACTAAGCATTTCTAATAACATACACTGACAAGCATTTCTGTCATAAGAATTGTAATTGTATATACCATCTAAATTTCCAGTGAATTGCGTAGTTCCTAGTGTAAATCCTCCTATTGTTCCTCCTGTTGCTGTAATATCACTACATGTTACTTTTCCGTTTTTATCTACGCTAAACTTTGTACTGTTGAATGTTATATTTTCAGCTGTTAAATTTATCTGCTTTCCTTCAAGTGATATTTTATTAGCATTAATTTGTACTTTTTCAGCAGACTGATTAATTTTTGAAATAATTTCATCGTTTCCCACCTTCTTTGATACTGTACTTGTTATTTCATCAGTCGTTTGCTTTATCTCTGATTTTGTTTCATTTAATTCATCTTTTGTTGCTACTGTACTTGTTATTTCATTTATATCTTGTACTATTTTACTTATTTTCGTTTCTTGTTCATCTTGTTGTTCTATTATTGTTGATATTTTTCCATTTATTTTATCTACTACTAATTCTACTTTTCTAAATCTAGTTTTCATATTAGTTAAATTCTTATATTCTGTTTGTGTCTTAGTTAAAGCTTCTGTATTTAACAAACCTTTAAACGCTCCATTATATGTAAATTTATGTTCAAATACAAAGCTTACATATTCAGTATCTTCTGTATCTAAAATCTCTATTTTATCTCCTGTATCTAAATAAGGAAAACCATAGTATTCATCTAGCTTAAAAGGTAAATATTTTAGTCCTTTTAAAGCCTTCCATAGCTCTTTTATAACCTTTTTCCTTTCTTCTGAATTGATTAGAAATGGGTTATCTTCTATTACAATTTCAGTTAGTCCATTTGCTGTTATGCTAGCTTCATCAACTTCTGCATCATTTTCTCCTTCTACTTGACTTAGTTTTAGTACTAAAGAATTTACTTCCCCATACATATTATTTTTCTTGAACTTCATATATGTATTACCATCAATAGTTGCTGATGAAGGAACACCTTGTGTTTTTCCAAAGTATTTTACCAATGTAGAATTGATTTCTGACACTTTCATGTGATGAACTTCGTTTACTGTCAATGCCTTTATATATTCATTGCTGTTAAGATTAACAATATATAACTTGTTATCTCTACCTATTTTTGCAAATCCACCACATAATTCTGCAACTTTACTTAATACTGTTTTACAATCTACTTTGTTTTCTTCTGTAAATGGATTTCCTAATATCTGATAATTCTCATTTGTTAATTTAGTTAAACCTAATTCTAATCCTACTTGACTACATAAGTTTGTTAAATACTGTTTAAGACTAATAGGATATGTATTGCTATCTACATACTCTTTGTTAAACTTAATCATATAATCATAGCCTACAAATGTTGTCTTTTCTTCTGTTTCTTCACTTTCTGGCTTTTCTATAATAAATGTACCTAATGGTATTTCTTCTAATGTTTCTCCTATTTTTATTCCTGTATATACTTCTATTGTTTTATTCTCTAAATTAATTAAGTTGTTAGGATTAAGTATATTTACAGTTATCTTTTTAGCTATTGTTGTTCCTATGAACTTACCATTCACATAACAATTATCTTCAATCGTAAAATCTACTAAATTGTCATTTTCTGTTATGTTCTTATTATCTTCTACAATATATAATCTTCCTGTTTTTTCATATTGATTTACATTTTGTTTGCATTCTTCTTTAAATTCATTACTTACTTGATACCTTTTATCACCTCTACAATTCGATTAATGACTGGTCTACTTCATCATATAATTTACCTACTCCATCAAAATCAAACAACATATTTGCTTTTCTGTCTCCTCTATAACATTGAATAGTTTTATATTCTCCTGTAAATGGGTTAAAAAATTTCACTGATATTGCTCTCATTGGAATATGTTTATAAAACTCTGTTAACTCTTGTTGAAATACAGGAGTAGTCTTTAATATTACTTTAAATTTATCAGCTATATAGTTCAAATGCATTGTTCCTTTTGCATTACGCCCTGACTCTAAACTTAAATCATACCATTCTACTTCATAACCCTTTAGAAAATTAGGAGTATATTCCTCAATTTCTATTAAGTTTCCCGATACATAACTACTATTTATAAATTGTGAAATATATCTATCTGACCTTCGTTTTCTCTCCTTTACTTTTATTCTTTTTCGTGATATACTGCTTGACAGGTGATGTTTTATGAAAAAGAAGTATATTATATTTGGTGTAATTGCTCTTGTTGTGGTAATTGCTATATATTTAATTAGTACCAATAACCCTATCAATCAATATAAGAAGGAAGCAATTGAAATATTAGAAAGCTTAAAAAGTAAAGATATTTCAGCACAACAAGCAGAAAACGAAATTAAAGCATTACACAAGAAATTTGAGGACACCTATAAAGATAAAATAGAAAATAATGTTGATTATTCTTGTTTTAATCTCCATTTATCTACTTTAGAAACTAGCCTATATTTAGATAATATAAAAGGAATTACAAATGTAAGAATTAATGAATATATAGAGCAAATAAGAAGCAAATAATTTTTAATAGTCAAAAGCTGGCTCTCCTGTTTGCATTGAAAATTCTCTTGCTTTAACTTGAACTTTTTTAAACACTACTCCTTCATCTGTTGTTGCTTCTATTTCTACTGGTATTCTTACATTGCTAAATGCATTATATATAGCCTTTTCTATGCGTCCTTCTATGTCTTCACTTACATTAATATTACTTTGTGTTGCTATTGCACCACTTATTTGTCCATAGTCTATAAATTGGTTCGTATCTATTTTAAAATCGTTTGGGTTTATTGCTATTCCTTTTGATATATCACTTATTTTTAAATTATTATCAAATTCATTTGTTAATCCTAATGCTAATCCTTTTATTTGTTGTAATGAACTTGGTATCATATCTTGTATTTTATTTGTAAAACCTTTAATAAAGTAAAATGCTGATTTTTCTGTTTCTTTTGAAGGCGAGTGTTCATCTAATCCTGCATTAAAATGAGACACTAATTTTTTACCAAATGATTTAACTTCATTTAATGCTTTTTCTGTAGATTTTTTTTGTCTAAAAACACGTGTAAACCCTTCTATAAAATTTTCAGCTGATTTCTTTGTATCTCCTAATCCACTATCAAAATGTATCTTAATACTATTTCCTACATTTGCTCCTGCTTTTCCTGCTTCTTCTTGCTTACCCTTTATAGCATTTATAGCAAATTGAACTTTACTTCTTGTTATTTCATCTAAACCACTTAAATTTCTCTCATAAGCATTTTTATCTTCTCTTGCTAAATTAGCCCATTTTTCAGCTTGTTCAGGAGTTAATGTAGAAGTAGTATTTGTTAACGTTTCTATCAATAATTTAGTATCTTCTTTCACATTAGATATTTTCTCGTTGTATACATCTCTTGAATTTTCTGCTAATATTTTCCATGCTTCTATTTGGTCTTCTGATAATTTTTCAACTGTATTCGCTTGTTCTACTAATTTATCTGCTGTTATTTTTATTCCTGTTTCTAACTGTTCTCTTCTTGTATTATTAATCTCTATTCCATTTTCTTTCCAAATTTTCTTTCTGTCATTTGCTAAATTTATTTCTGCGTTTAATTGGTCTAAAAGAGCCTTTTCTTGATTTTTTCCTTCTGTTGTATACGCAGTAGTAAGGTTTTGCATAGTTGTGTTAATTTTTTCTGTATTCCCTGTTATAGTAGCTTCTTTTAAATCTTCCCAATATATAATTGTTTTATTGTCTTTACTTATAGTATCAGTCAATTCATTAATTTCTCTTTCTGTTTTGTTCATTTCATTTCTATAATTAATATATTGTCTTATTTTTTCGTTCCACTCTAAGCTTGTTTCTTTAAGAAGATACTGTTTTTCAGCCTCTTCTAACGAACCATATCTACCAACTAATTCATCTATTAATTCTTTGCTACTTTCTTGAGTTTTATTTTTTTCTTCTATAAGTTCTCTCAATTTTGCTTGATTTTTAGTAGTCCTATCGATTGCGTTTGCATATGCTTCTTCATTTGCTTTTAAAATTATCTTTGCTTTTTCTGCATTAATTACTTCATAAATATTATTTTTAAGTTCATCATACTTTTGTATAACTCCGTCTACTACTTCATATTCTGTACCATATGCTTCATTTAATTGATTAAGTATAAATTTAACTCTTTCTTCGTATCCTACTTTTACTTTGCCATTTATATCAACTAAATTTTCTAGTTCTTTAGATAATTTACTATAATATTCTTGTTGAGCTAGTCCACTATTTACTTTTTCTTCTATTGCATTTCTTTCTTCTTTTATTGCTTCAATATATTGTTGTGTTGCTTCTGTCGTTGTTTTTAAATTACTTAAATTAATTTCAAGTTCATCTTTATATCCTAATATGGCTGAACTACCAGCAACTAATGCACCTACTAAGCCACCTGTAATTGCTCCTGCTAATGTACCTATTCCGTGGTACTATTGAGCCTATTGTAGCACCTAATAATGCACTGCTAGCTGTTGCTCCTGCTATACTACCTACAAGTTTCAATATTGCCTCTTGTACACTAATAGTTCCTTTTGATAAATCTTCCATAGACTTATATGCAAGTACACTTGAGCCAACTAATCCTGCTATTCCTCCTGCTACTTTTACTGTATTTGGTATTAAATCAAACATTGCTTTACTTGTTTTTCCAAGTGATGTTATTATTCCATCTCCTGCATTTCTATATAACTTAAATTGTTCTACACCTAGTTTTAAATATGTCTTTAAGTTGCTTGTACCTTTTCCAACTAATGCTAATCCATTTTGAAAGCTTGTCATTGGTGCTATATTCCCTAAAAATACTCCTCTTAATGTTCTTATATATCCTATTAATTTTAATAGTTTAGAACCGATATATAACGCTAGTATTACCTTAGCAATAGCTTTTATTTTATCTAAATAGCCTTTTAATATTTTCATATCTTTGTTGGTATCGCCTGTAAAACCTAACCATTTCATAATTTGATTTTTTATATCTGTAGCTTTGCTTTTAACCTTGTCCATCATATTGTCATATTCTTTCATAGCATCAAGTAATTTTTGGTCTATTCCTCCAACACTTGCTCCACTTGAGCCACTACTTGATTTATCTGGTAAAGTAATATTATTTATTTCATCAAATCCCATTAATTGCTTTTTAAGTTCTTTTGCTTTGTCTGTTGCTATTCCTAAATCATCTGCTAGGTCATCTGCTCCTATTCCTTCATTTATGTTTACGTTTTGGTCTGACACTTCAAATCCAAATAGTTTCGCAACCATTTTAAGAAGTTCATTTATTACCATTATAATTGCATTTATGTATGGAAGTATATTGCCTAGTAATCCTTGCCATAAATTGCCCATATTTCTTTTAAATGCTGTTAGTTGTGCGTTGAATATTCTTAATTGATTAGCTGGGCTATCCATTGTTTTAGCAAAATCTCCATGTGCTAATGAAGCTTGTCTTAGTACAACAATATATCTAGCAATCATTTTTTCTGCTTGTGATAATTGTTTAGTACTTCTTTCAATGCCTAGTTCATCTAATAATGGTTCTAGTGATTGTTGTGTTATATCTAATCCTAAATCACGTAATGGCTTCGTTTGACCAGATAAACCTGCTCTTAGTTTTTGCATAGCATTTTCTGGGTCTATATTGTATAAAGAAGATAAGTCATAACCTAGTTTTGTAAAATTCTCTGATATCTTATAAGATGGTTCATCTCCTATACCCATAGACTTTGACATAGCATTGAATAAAGCTTGATATTCCATACTTTCTTCTATGTTGATTTTTAGCTTATCTGATAGCTTTTCTTGAAATGCCATAGCTTTTGTATAGTATTTACTAGCTTCTCTATCTAAGTTTCCATATTGGTCAACAGTTCTACCCATTGACACATTAAATAAGTTTTGTGTTTCCACAAAGTCTATACTTTCAGTTGTTGCTTCTTTAAAGAAACTTATTGCTTTTCTAATACCTAATGCTACTGTTCCTATTCCTAATGCTGTTTTTAGACTTTGACCGAAATTAGATTTTTTACCTACATTACTTGTAGTTTTATCTATCTTTTTAAGTTCTTTATCAAATTGTTTTAATGCGTCTGTTCCAAATGTTTTTTCAATATACTGTCTTAATTCTTGCATTGAACCTTTTATATCTGTTGTTTCAGCATTTATTGTTTTTAGCATTTCTTTAAGTTTATTAGCTTGTGTTGTATCGCCCATAGCTCTGCATTGTGCTTCTGCTTCTTTCAATTTCTCTGCTAAATTTAATACATCTTGTTCTGCCATTCCTATTTTTTGAGGAGTTTTTTCTATTTCTTGATTTATTTCTTGTATAGGAGCAGAACTAATATTTCTCATTTCACTAATAAAATTCGCCATATTAGTATTCATAGTTCCAAGTAATTTATTAGTTAGCATACTTTGGTCTATTAAACATTGAAAAGGTTTCAAGTCAATAACACCTTGTATTGAACTTCTTAATGTCTTAACTTCTCTTATTAAATTGCTTATCTCACTAACTGCACTGTCTGCATCTACTGCAATTTTATTCTCTAATGTATTTTCTGCCCTTACTTCTCACTCCTCTGTTTTAATAACATTTGTGCTCTCATTTTTTGTTCTTTTATTTTGTGCATTAGTTCTTGTCTTTTTTCTTCTGCCGTTTTTGGTTTAGTATTAAATTCTATTGGTTTATCAAAATATTTAGTATTTTTACTAAACGCACTTGCAATAGCATTGTAATTATAAAGTCCTTGTAGCCAAGCCTTATAATTTATCATATCTCGTTCTTGTTCAATCTTCTGTATGTATGAATTTCGGTATGTCCATAGCAAGTTTGGGTTATCGTTCCAAAACTCATCTAGTGGCATACCGAACCTGTATCGCTAATGGAATTTGATACTTATTAAAGAACTCTGTTAAAGTTAGTTTTCCTTGTGTATCTTCATTACTTTTATCTTGTGTGTTGTTTACTTCGTTATTTATTGGATAGCTTGGGGATTTATAAAACCCATAAATTGCTCTGTTAAGAACGAAGTTATTTCTGTTAAATTTCCTTTGCTTTTTATAAATTTTTCTTCTATTCTTTCAGCTTCATCTTCTGTTATCCATTCTTGATATGAATATAAACCTGTGTAGAAAAGCTTGTCTGCTAATGTTAATATTTTTGAATTATCCATTAAATTTAAGCCTTTTTCTTCTGCTTTCTTTGCACTTCTCCTCGTTGGAAAACCTAGCTTATATTCTTTTCCTTCTACTTCAATTGTTTTAAATTCTTCTTTCTTCATATTCTTTTTCCTCCATTAAATTAATTAATTTTATAGATTAGTTACCACTTGTTGATAATAATGCACTAACTTCTGTGCTATTTTTATCCACAATATTTTGTGGTGTTATTGAAAGTGTTGCTTCTACTGCACTATTTTGTGATACTGCATTTTTTCTTGTTGAAGCACTACCTTCGATTAAAGTTCCTGTATTGTCTTGAAATACAATTAAAAATTCATGTATTTCTCCATTACAATATGGTTTAACTCTTTCAAAATAGTTCTTTTCTGTATAGTTATACAAGAAGTTTTGTAATGTACTATCTTGTCTACCTGCTACATATTGTTTAATTTTACTTTTTAATGTAGTTACCTCAATTTGTTCTGGGTCTGACCCACTTTCTGGTACATCTTTGATTTCTACTAATTCTTCAAATGCTGTTGCACCTTTCTTTTTACCATAAAGCATTATTCCAATGTCACTTTGTCCTACTATTTCTACTTCTGTGTTTTCTCCTGCCCTTCGACATTACCTCCTATAAATTATATTATTTTTTATTTTGCCTTCAAACTGTATAGCTTCTCTTGATACATTTATATCTGCATTTGGTCTTACTTGTGGTTCATTACCTTTAAATCTGTAATGTTCCTCAAATACTTCATATATTAAGTTTTCAAGTTCTTCTATAATAGTTTGTCTGGCTATTTTTTTACTTCCAACAGTTTTGTCTGTTGCGTATATTTCTATTTCAAATTTTATTTTGTACTTTTGTTCTCCATAGCATAGAGTTTCATCATCTAATACTATCTTTGGTTTATCAAATATTACTAATGGAAATATCTTACTTTCAGTTGGTGCTGATTTTAGAACTTTAGGTGTATATTTAGATTTTTGTTCTATATATTGTTTTGCAAATTGATATAATTGATTATATAGTTCTGTTCTCCTTTACTACACCTACCTAACTGCCTATATATTTTGTAAATCTTCCTGCGTCATAAGTACCTACAAATTCATATATAGGTTTATTCAAATTTTCTTCTAATCTACCTTGTAATGATTTTTCTAATGCTTCTCGTATTTCTTTTTGTAAATCTTCCATTACTACACCTCTCTTTGTAATTCTTCTAATGCTATCTCTGTAAACATTTCTTCTGCTCTTTTTAAGGCATTGTAGAAATACCTTCCTGCTGGCAAGCCTTTAGTCCAAGCCCTTAATTGTCCATCTGGGTCTGTCCACTTATAAGGATTAGGGTCGCTATCAGTTGTTGGATACCACCAACCTTTTTCTCCATGTCCGTTTACATCATATTTCCAGCCCATTCTTTGTAATTCTTCTGATACATGTGGGAATTTTTCTCCTATTACACCTGTACCAAATTCTTTGAATTGTGCTTCAAATTCTTCGTTTATAATACTTCCTACTGCTGTATTTCCTTCTAGTCTTGTTAGTACTTTCTTTGTACCAGACTGTAAATCACAGTCCATCATAATATCTGCTAATCTGTCTGCAATTCTCATTGCTATTTTAGGATAATCCTTTTTTCTATTTTCATATCTCTTTATCATTTCGTCTAAACTTGATAATGATAAATGTGTTTCAAATTTTGCCATACTATCACCTACTTGTTAGGCAATTTTTCAAAATATATTGCTATTTTTCTATTTTGATTTCTTACACTGTCTATACGATAATTTGCATTATCTCCATAGATTTCTTCGTCTTTTGGTGTTACATCTTCTATATAAGCAAGGTCATTTTCTTTGAATTTTCCTAGATACTTATCATAGTCTAGTAATACCTTTTGCATTTTACTTACTTTATTTCCATATTCTTCTATATCTGTACTACCACTTAAGGGTTGTATATTCTCTTTTCCTATAAATTCTGGTTTGTTATAAGTAGATATAGTGTTTCCATAATCGTCCATATCGTCAGTCAAAAAACTTGCAATATATAATGATTTTTTCTTCCATTTACTTCTACTCATTTAATCACCCCTGCTTGTGGTGGTGGTAATTCGTTAAGTAAATCTTGTGAAATTCCAGCTCTTGCATATTTCTCAGTTAAGCCATTTTCAGAATAAGAAGTTAAATTTTCATCTCCTGCTAAATTATATAATTCAATAGCACATTTCGTTTGCCAATCTTTGGCTCTATCGTCTGGCAATTCTGTTATTTCTCTATTAAAAGGATAAACTAGTCGTAGATATCTTTGCTTAGCTCGTTTTAGTTTCAATTTAAAAACTTCATCTTTGCTATCATTAGAACTATCTTCAAAAATTTCTAATCTCATTTCTTTTAATTGTTCTTCTTCAGTTATCATAGACTAGTCCTCCTCTCTTTATTTATTGTCAGGTTTATTTCCTTCTGGTTTTGCTTCATTAGATTTTGCTTGACTTTTTTTAGCTTCTGCTTCCATTTCAGCTTTTAATTCTGCCTTTAATTCTTCTCTCAATTCTGCTTCTTTTTTTGCTTTTGCTTCTGCTAATTCTTTCTCATATTTCTCTTTGTCAAAGTAATATGGTTCATTTTCTTTTATGTTGAATTTAACAAGTATTTCGTTTATTGTATATACATTATAGGTCTTTGGTAGGTCTTTTGATTGACCTACCTTTTCTATCCCTTTTTCTCTTGATATATTTACTGGAAACATCTTGTCATTTTCAACTATATATACTTTATTATCAATTATTGTAAACATAGTTTGTTTCCTCCTATCCATTAGTTACTAGTTTTGCCATTGGTATAGTTTTATGTGGCATTTTTCTTGTCCAGCTTGTACTATTAAATAGTTCAGTATCATTATAGATAAGTTTCTTTGTTGCTGGTTCAAAGCTAAATCCGTTTGGGTGTAAAGCTTCTGTTACTCTTGTAATAAGAGTATCTTGTCCACCATTTTTAGTTGGCTCTCTCATAGCTTCTACTGGATAACTTTGATTTCCTTTACCCATTAAAATACTTCCTGTTCCCAATAGATAAGTTGTATATTCTTTCTCTCCTGTTGCTGTTGCACTATCAGCTACTGGCATACCATCATCTACTATTACTAATTTACCATTATAATCAGCAATAGATAATGTACTTGTTATTCCTCTTGGGTCAGTATATTTTCTATACTCTAATAATTGTAAGTTTTCTAATGTTTTTGCAACGTCTGAGTGCATTACTGCCATTGCAAAACTATCTTTATGGTCTCCTAATGCTTTTGTTATTGCGTCATTAAGAGTTGTTGCTCCAATTTTATTGGCATCTGTTACACTTGAACCAGTTGTTGCAACATTATAAATATGTTGTGATAATTCTGCATCTCCTGTAATTCCAAAGACACCATTTAATAATTTTATAATTTGTCTTTGTCTATATTTGTTCCAATATTTTGCAACTCTACTTATAATATGTCCCATTGGGTCTGCTCCTTGAACATCATTGATAAAATCTCTTGCTGTCCAAGCTTTCATTCTCTTATAAGCTGAACCACTTTGTGTGTCACCTTCAATTTCACTTGTTGTGATATCTGTTTTACCATCATTTACTTGTGGGTCATTACTATCAATATCCTTTAAAAATGGTATTGTATATTGCAACCCTGCTCCTTGTAAGTTTGCTGTTAATTCAGCACTGTTTACTACTGCACCACTTTCTAATAGTGCTGTTAATACTGGGTCTGGTTCTGCTCCCCATCTATTAACGAAAATTTCCTCATCGAATGGAATACCTAAATATGTTCCTGCCCTTCGACATTACCTCCTTTAATTAAATAATTGTTTATACCCTTCTGGGTTTTCTATTTTAAATTTTACTTGTTCGTTGTAGCTTAGTTTAGAGAATTTGTCCTTTGTCATAGTCTTGTCCGCTTCTCCACCTTTTGGTTTAGGTGTATCATTTATTAGTTCTTCTCTAATTTTAGCTTCTGTTGCCTCTTTTTGTTTAGTTATAGTATTTACTAATTCTTGTGCTAATGTTTTAGTAGCTTCCATATCTTCACTTGAAATACCTTTTACTAAAATTTCTAATTCTTTATCATCAGACACTACCTTTGATAAAATCTTTTCTGCTTGAATTTGGCTTCTTTCTATTGCTAAATCTCTTTTAGTATTTGCAATATCATCAAATTCTTTTTGTTTCTTTTGGTCATCTGTTAGTTGAGAATTTTTATATCCTTCTATTTCTGTATCCTTTTCTTTAATACTTGTTTTTAACTGTTTGTTTTCATTTTTAACAGTTGTAACATCATCTGAATACTTTTTAGTTGGAACATAATTAGCCCCAATTAACTTTTTAATAGCTTCTGCTTTTGCATTACTATCTAAATCTTCGTTTCCTAATACGTTACTTAATTCTTCATCCATTGACTTTTCCTTCCTCACTTAAACCGTTTTTTACTGTGCCGTCCACATATTGTAAGTGGCTAACTTTTAACCCTCGTTAGCTGAGATATTTTTATCTATACTTTGATTTTCCTTTTTCTTTGTTTTATCATCTGTTTTAATGCTACCGACATTTGTGTCGTTACCATCTCCTATAACATTTGATACAGCTTTTTTCCAAAGGTCATCTCCATAATATTCTTTTGCCTTTTCAAATACTTCGTTAGGGTCATTGAATAGTCCAATAACTGTAAATGCTATATCTGGTGGGCATTGTGCTGACATCAAATTCATAAGTGCTTGTGTTTTTACTAATATGTTGTCTGATTTGTTTCTTGTAAATTTAATATCTATATCACTTAATTTTAAACCTTTTAAATTCTCTGATTTACCTTTTAGCTTTTCATTACATATGTTTAAAATTAACTTTAAAAACTGTCTTTCTGGCTTCTTAAATGAAAGTTCATCTTGTTTTGCTCTTTCATCTGCCATAGTCCAACCTTCTCCAAGTAGTCTAGCTTGTCCTGTGTCTCCTCCGGAAGGTTTATCATTCAATCTTGGAATACCTACTATTGTTAAAACATCGTTATATATTCCATCTTTATATGTCTTAACTTGTGAGTTATCCATTTTTTGACCTAGTAATTTTATATCTGCTGGCTTGCTTGGGTCTGATGTTGATATCTCCACTGCACCAAGTTTTATTATTTCTTTATGTCTATCTATATCTATTTGTTGATTTACATATACTAATAAACTTTGTACAAATTGTTCTATATCATCTAATTCGTTACTTGTTATTCTATTTATTGCATTTAATTGTGATATTACTAACTCTATAAGCCCAATTCTATTTTTATTTAAAGGATATTCTATAATTCTAAAACCTTTAATTTTTAGTGGATATGGATTTAGTAATTCTTTTAATGCACCTGATTTTTTCTTTTTGTATAATTGTTTTAACCTTAATTGCCCATATTGTGTAGTTAATATCATCATTTTATCTTCACAATAAATTGTATATTCTTGATATTCTGCTACTTGTGGTGTATCTTGTGTTGTTATCATTTGTGTAAAATTTTGAATATAACAAGAAAATAATTGTTCTTCTGTTATTCCTGTACTATATACTACAAATGTTCTTTTTGGGTCTGGTGTAGATATTTCAAAAGGTGCTTCGTCCTCATCTTCTGGACTATCTTGGTCAGCCCATCTATATCCAGTACCAATCTTGTACCACCACTCTGCAAGTTCTTTATCTTTACTAGATTTGTCTTCACTTTCCATAAACTTATTTAGTAATGATATAGCTGGATTTGTTTTTTGTGTTTCCTTCTCCCCTTTTTGTACATATTGTACTGGGTCTCCAAAAACATACGATTTTTTAAATTCAACTATTTCATAAGCGTGGTTTACTAAAATTTTATTATTTATTTCAGGTCTTATTTTCTTTGTCTTCTCTAATATAGGCTGAATACCTTTATAGAAGTTATCAAGATATTCTATATCTGAAACATTTTGATTATGTATTGCCAATATCTCTGGCATTTTTGCTATTATGTTTTCTGGTGTCAGTTCATCTTTTTGTAAATTACAATAGATTACTTTTCTTCCACTAAAACGATTTCGTTCATTTGCTGTTGCTGACTTTTCCTCGTTTTCTTCTCTTACTTTATCAAGAGTTTCATCAATTATATCTGGCTCTTTTTTACTCTCGTTTTCTTCCCTTTACACCACACCTTCTAAAACTTCAACTTTCATAAAAACTTTATATTTTCCACAAGTTACGCCACAACTTGCTTTTTTATTTTCTTTTAATTCCTTTTTTAATATTTCCTTATCATCTATTAACTCTTTTACTTTGTTTAATGCAACATCTAAATCTCTCATTTCTTCTATCTCCTTCATTTATATTGGAGAGGTCTTTCGGCCTCTTGTGAATAATGGAGGAATTAGAATATAGATACTTTCCCCTCCATAAAATACGTGTATCTCTTTCCCACTATAATTTCACATAAATATAGTTCTCCTATATAAAAGTTTATCATATAATTTTAATTTCTTAACATTTTTCCGTTTTATGTAATCTTGTATGTATCTTTCATTAAGTTTGGACATATCTTTTTGAAATTCATAGGAAAATTTATTACATTCCTGAACATATATAATAAATTGTCCCCAATCATCTTTTGATTTTTTTATTTTTGTCATGTATTCTTGTTTTCTGTTGCCATATCTATATTTAAAGCACTCTTGCCAATGCTCACATTTCCAACAAATATTTTTCCTTATACCACCTCTAAATATCTTTCATAGTAAATATATGTGGGTTATCAAGTATAGCTTCATACAAGCCTACTGATAGCAATTCTATTGTATGTTCATCTTGATTTACTGCTAAATCATATTTACTTGCTATACAATGCAATAATTCATGTAAAAAGGTTTGATTTTGTACTTTTTGAGAGAACTTATTTGCTATTGTTATTACTTCTTCGTCTGTTTCTGTTTTTCCATAATAATCGCCTTTTACTTCAATTATTTCTTCTTTCTTTACTATTTCATATTCTTTATAGCCTATTTTTACTTTGTTATTTTTCAATTTTATTCCTCCAATAATTCCTGTAAAGTTGATGTTTCAATAGCAATATTTGTACAATTTCTACCAAACACACTTGAAGGTATTTCTTCGTTTTGAATATACCATTGACTTTCTCTATTTTTTAATTCTTGTATTCTTGCTTTTACTTTTTCTTTAGGTATAAAATTATCTAGTGCTTGTAATACTGTTTCTATTGCTTTTTGATATTTTTCTAATGCACTATCTACTAATACAACACTATTTTCATATTCGCAAAATTTATTTAATATTTCCTTTGACTTTTCTAATTCCATAACTCCTCCTATATTCCTAACAATCTTCTATTTACTGGTTTTGGTTTATTTGGTTTTCCTCTTTCAAGTATTATCTCTGTTACAAATAATGTTGCACTATCTGGAGCGTCATCATTTCTATTTGGATAATCAAAACTGTATGTAGTTAAGTTTTTCATAAACCTACCATAATCACTGTTTGGCTTATAATCGCCTTTTTTCTTAAAATATATTAGTTTTCTTAATGTGCCTTGATTATCTTTTATTCTTTTTTCTTTCTTAACTGTGCTATATTTTTCTGTGATAGTACAATAATATATGCCTTTATCTTCTAACATTTTGTCTAGTAAGACTTTTAACGATGTATCTGTGTTATTTTCTATAACTAACCAAGTAATATGGTGTTCTTCAATTTTAGCAATTATTTCTTCATATAGGTCTGTCATAGCCTTCTTTTTGAAAATACAATCTATCATATAATAGTTTTTGCTATCTGTTTTACAAATAGGCATTGATACATTATCTTTACCACGCCTTGTTGTGTCTAATACTGCTAATGAATAATTACTATATGCTGGTGTTCCATCTTCATTTACAGGAAGTCTATCAAAGTGGTTTAATAACTCATCTGCAAAATCAATCCCTTCTGCTGGTATTGGGTCTTGCTGATATACACAAGCCCATTGAAAATCATCTGTTACATCTCTTAATTGTCTTGCTTCTTCTGTTGTCATTACTGCTTCGCAAGTTGTTTCGTCATTTTCGTCTAGTAAAGGTACTCTTATTACTACTGTTGAACCATCTTTGCTTTCCCACACATACTTAAATTGTTTACTTGGTACTAACTCTGATATTGTTTCTCTGTCTTGTATAATTCTGTTCAGTATATCTTCTGGCGACCACATTGTACCTGCAAATACAAACTTTGTACTATCTCCATCACGTCTATTTATCCAGTTACCAGTCCATTGGTTATATATATCTTGATGCTTTTTGCTATCTGTTGCTTCTTCTGCTCCCTTAGTCATATCATCAAATATCATTGCTTTATTTGCTCTTTTACCAGTGACCTGTCCATCTCTTGAAACTGCTATATGTGAATGTGCTACATTCGTGTCTTTTAGTTTCCAGTTATACACTTCTTTTGTCGAAAATGGATTATCTCCATATTGTTGATATTCTGGGAATACATCTTTATATCTTTTATCTGTTATTATCTCTCTTACTGTTCTACTAAATCCTGCTACCAAGTCATCTGAATAAGATAATCTTATTATTGAGTTGTTTCTATCTACTCCAAACAACCAAGCAGTCCAATATGTAAGTGTTACTGATTTACCTGTACTAGGTGGATAAGAAGCCACTATATACTTTAATTTATCTGAAAATGTAATTTTATTTAAGTAAAACAGAAATGGCTTTAAAACACATTTACGTCCGTTCTAGTACCCTTTTTGTATTGTTCATTTCCATATATTCAAAAAAGTGTTCTAGTGACCTTCTACCTGCAAATGCCATTGTCTTTTCATATAGTTTGTAATAGTCTGCTTGATATTTAATTTCACATTTTATAATTCTACTTTGTGTTGCTGGTAGTAAAAATGTAATTGCATATCTACAAGCATTTAATTCTATTTCTTGCCTGTTTTTTGCATTTTTACCACTATCAAAATACTCTAATAATAACTGATACAATGCTTCACACATTGTCAAATATGAGTATTCATCTGGTATTTTACCTTTTAATGCTGTTATTATTTCTTTTATTGTTTTTTCATAATCTTGCCTTTGTCTTCACTCTCCATATATTCTAATACATCTTCTGCCATTTTTCTTATAAAGTCATACTCATTATCTATATATTCCTTTTTCTTGTGTCCTATAAAACCATCTTCTTTTTTATATTCAAAATTATCATAAACATCTATGTAATCAATATTATTATCTTTATTTGGTTTCACATATATAATAAAATTTCTTAAATCTTCTATGTCAATTCTATTCACTTCTGGTCTCCTACACTCTTATTTCTAAATTTACTTTTTATAAAATTTTACTATTATTCCTTTTACTTCTCTTGTTAGTTCTAAATTATATTTTTTAGCCAATTTTATTAATTTATCTAATGCTTTTTCTTTCCTTTTTACTTGTCTAATTTCTCTATTAATTTGTATTGCTTTTTTTATTTTTTCTTTTAACTCTTGTAATCTTTGTTCCATAATTAGTCCTTTCTAAATGGTTTCATTATAAATTTAAAGAATAGTATAATGTTGTAAAGCACTACTTTTGCCGAACTTGTACTTCCTATATAATCAATATGCCATAAACCTAAAACATTCATAGAATAAGCACCACCATGTCCATTTATTTTATTACTTATCCATTTTTCTGTTTCTTTTTCATATTTTACAGACTTTTTCATTTACCCTAATTCCTCCAATCTTCTCTTATCTCTATCATTTGTTGGAAAACCTACTATTTCTACTAAACTATACTTTGGTAAGTCTAGTGCTATTTCTATTTTTCTTGCACTATATGAACCAACTTGTTTTGAACCATTTATCATATTTGATATATTTTGCTTAGGTATTTGCAATTTATCTGCTAACTGCTGTTGTGTCATATTCTTTTTTTGTAATATTAGTTTTATATATGTTCCTATCTGCCTTCGTGCCTTACCTTCTTTCTTTTTTTATTTCTTTTATAATCAAATTCTCTCATCATCATACAATATAGACTGTCATATTGTGCCATTGATAAACAAGCATAATTATTTAAACAATGATAACATTCTTTTCTATATTCGCTCATACTATTTCTCCTAACTATTTCCTATACTCTCTATGCAATGATATAAGGGTTTCGTCTTTCGACCTCGTGGACAATTATACCTTTATCGTGTAACTTGTTCCTTTACCACCATTCTTTTTAATATCACTGCATACAATAAATAAGGTTTGAGGGATATTACAATACCCCTCTGCATTGCAAGTTAATTAACTTTACAATATATTCTACTGGTTGCAGGTAAAGTAGTTGAAACTTTATCTCTAGACAAGGACTCTAGTATGCTACCATTACACCAACCTGCGATATATGATATAGGAATAAAACAACAAACTAATCCTATTTCTAACACGCTCTCTCGCTTAGTATTGCTTCTAAAAGAACATTCAACAAGCAATATATAGTTAGTAGTTTTTACAGACATCTGGAATGTTCTATCTGTGTCTGTCATTTAGTTGCTAGTAATCTTGTAGGTGCTACTGTACCTTTGCTTTCTGCGAGAGTCGAACTCCCATTAACACTACGTAGAGTGTCGTGTTACCATTACACTAAGAAAGCATATACAGGAATTGCACTATGCCAACTAGTATATAGAGGCTGTTAGTTGCCTCTAGGCTGTGCATTTCCTTAACACCTTAATCTACTTTTGGTAGATAGGTAATTTGTGTAGCTGTAGATTTGCACTACAGATAAAATTTCCACAACTTTTGGTTAAATAGAACCAATGAGAACACTCATCAATTCCGCAATTTCTCAACCACCTAGCGTCTACCTATTCCGCCACCACACAAAACATATCCTTATTAAGCATATTTCCATTTATAACCATAAGCTGTTTTTTCATATCCTTTGCATACGCCTATAATTCCAGTTGGTTGACATTTTACACCTAAGTATTTTCCTGCTTCTTTAATTGTGTCAAATTGCTTTAATATATTTCCATCTAAATCCAATTGCTGTACCTTTCTGCTACTTCCATTATTAGAGCCTATTATATTTAGTAAACCTGTTTTCATTGCATGTCTTATGTTTTCTGTTTGTGTACACCATTCTAGGTTTTCAACTCTGTTATTTCTTTTATTCCCATCTTTATGATTTACTTGTTTTTTTCCTTCTGGATTAGGTATAAATGCTTCTGCTACTAGCCTATGAATACCTTTATCTAATTGTTTTCTATGCTTATAAAGTCCTATATACTCATATCCGTCACCATTAACTCTTTTTGTCATTTGTTTCTCTTTTCCTGTGCGTCTATAATTTAATGATTTTACATTTCCTAAATTACTAACTTGATATATTCCTTCATAACCTTTAATGTCTTTCCATACTTCTTGCATAAAACTCTTCCTCCATTTTTTACACTATATTTCACAATTCTTTAACTATATAAAGATAGTTAGTGATTGTTGAAAACTAATTATTTACTTGTTCTATTTTATTAATGTTCTTATACATACTAAAATATTGCAATCTTACTCCTGTAACTGTAACTTTGTACTTCTCTCCTATTGTTAATTGATTATATATGTCTGTACTATTAAATTTACCCTTCCATAGTAAATCTGTTATCTTGTATGTATCTCCTGCTTCACTTGCTACTAGATAAATATCACTTTCGCCATCTCTTTTTATATACTTGTCTTTTACTGTTATTTCAATAGTTTCCTCGTTTTGATATTCTATTGTACTAAAATATACAAAAGTTCCTACTATTGCTAAAATTATTGCTACTACAATAAAACCAACTAATACATTTCCTTTTTGATTTTTCATTCTAATTTTCCTCCTAATCTTTCTTTATAGTTACTTTAAATATTGAGCTTAATATCCATACAATAAAGGCTACTGCTAGTCCATGCCAAAATGTCCAAGTAAAGCTTATTCCAAAAGCCAATATTATAAATGCACCTATTCCCCAGAATATTAAGCCTGATAGCATAAACCCTATCGCTATTAGTGCAATTACTCCTAAAATCACTCCTAATACTTTCATTTACTTTACCTCCATATTTCTTACACCTATTTGTGGTTTATTTCCAAAGAAATCACTATATAATATCTTTATTCCATATTTTGTTGCTACTTCGTGTTCTATAACACAACCTCTTGCTTCTCTCCAATTATCGCACATATATATTGCATCTATATCTTTCATAGCACTTATTGATTTTCCTAAATAAAATACTGCTATATTACAATTCTCTGGTGCTTCTTCTGTAAATAATGTATTTATTACTTCTATGTGCATTTTATTGAATTTGTCCACAATCTCTTTTCTCTCTCCTTTAATTTGTTCTTCTGTTTTACCTCTCATAGGTTGACTTATCATTATTTTCATTTATCTCTCATCTCCTTTTATAATAATTGGTATATCTGCTATAAGTTCGTCTATTTGTTTTATTTTCTTCTCGTAATAACCTGTTATAGGTGTGTTATTTATATAATTCACTATGTTGTTACTATCTGCTTTAGCATTGCAAAGTTCTAGTTGCGTTTTTTCTAAATTAAACTTGCATTTTGCTAATAATCTATGTAATTCTATATAATCTTCTTCGTTATCCATAAATTACTCTTTATCCTCCTCATCATTTTCTTCTATGTAATAATTCTTTTTATATTCTAAAATACTTAATATCATTAACAATAGCCATACTATTGCCATAAATGAATGTCCTACAAAAAAGCTATTTAAAAATAAGTAAAACTTAAATAATATAACAACTAATGTAATATGTTCTTCTGTAGCATATTTTTTATTGTTATGTGTTTTTTGTTCGATTTGTCTAACATTTTTCATTCACTCCTTTATAAACTCTATTTCATTGTCATATACTGGCTCACAAGTTACCATACCTTTATCAATGGCTATTCTTAATTCGTATGCTATAACCTTATATTCGCCAGTTAGTCTCCTTGCTTCTGTTATAGCTGATAAATCTATTAGTTCTCCTTCATATCCTCTACATTTTACTTTCATAGACTACTCCTTTAACTATATAATTTAGCCCACTTTGTATTCTCAAATGTTTTTGATAATGTCTTATTTACCCTTGCACCTCGCATAAATATATATGGATTAACCAAGTAATTGTTTTCTTTGCCTGTTTTTACTTTGGCTAATATCTTTTTATCTACTAGTTCATCTATTGCTCTTACAACACTTGTATTTGATATAAAATCACATCTTTTTTTAATATCGTCTAATGTTAGTTTAGTTCCATTTTCATAAGCTAGATAGCCTGTATCATATCTTATATACTGCAATATTTCCAAACATACTGACATTTCTGTAGAAGATAACTTTTCTCTTGCTAAGATACTAGCTGATTTTAGAAAAAACTTAACATACATTTCTGTTTTTTGTATTTCATCTGTATTTTTCAGAAAATCTATTGACTTTTTTCGAATTATTCTATCTCCTTCATTAAGTTCTACACAATTCCTTCTGTTTTCCTCCTTAACATGTGTCAAATTTGGTATATGAAACCCCCTTTTATATGTCAAATCTGGTATATATTCATTTTCTGTATTTCTTTACTCTCTCTAAGTCTAAAGCTCTATTTTTCAATTTTCAGTCCTCTTATTTCTATAATTCGGGTTACAAAAGTCTTTTTTTACTTTTTGTTAGGTTAAAAAAATAGGCTACCAAGCAGGCAAATAAAGTTATACCTTTTTTGTATTCTCTATTCGTCTACTTGATACCCTTGCAAGAGTATTTATTTTATTTAATTATATCAAATGAATTTGTAAAGTCAATATACTTGCTCAAATCAATCCTAGATTATGTATACTATGTAGTCCTTTTTGTAATATGCAAATTTTTAAGTAGGTAACACACTACCCCACTACATTATCATATATAGTGGTAGGGTACCATATTATAAGAATACGACATAATACACCAAATTCGAATTGTCTATAATGTAGTTATATCAAGTATTACATAGATTACATATATAAAACTAATGCAATAACTAATGCAATAGAAGTATAATGAATTAAATAACTAATATGTAAAGTATGATAGCTTTACATTTTATATATAAATTATTATACATGTTAGGGTTACAACTGTAATCCAATTGTAATCTAATTATGGTCTAATATAATACAAATGAACTATTATATATTAATATAAATATAATATATAATAAGTATTGCTATATATAATAATATAATATATAATACTAATATAAATATAATAAAAGTGTTACAAATTGTATATGTTATATATTTGACTTTTAATTAAATGTATGTTAATATATATATAACAAATAGAGAGATAGCCCTTTAAGCTCCTCTATTGTTTATATTAGTATTTGGTTGGTACTAATATAATATGGTTATTGTCCATAAAAGAAGCAAATAAAAAGACTAGAGTGTGCGAACTCTAGTCTTTTATTATGTATTCGCCTAGTTGTCTTGGTTGTGATTATTTCCCTTTAATAATACTATTACTAGCATTATAAGAAAAACAATCAATTGGTTGTTATCCATTGCGTTCCCTCCTTCCTTTATAGAATTTGAGAAGCAGAAGCACATATATAATATCATATACATGTATACAATACAACAAAATCATACAAACATTTACAAATACTAATATATAATATATAATGCTGTTATATTAAATAAAAGGAGATACAAAAATTATGAACACAGATGAATTAAACAAATACTTTGAAAAAGATGTAACAATAAATGAGATTGTAAGATTAGCATTTTGGAAATATCGCTTAAGTGGAAAACGCTCAATGAATACTTATATATTTAGCGAAGCAAAAAATAATAATTTATCAGATGATGAATTAAACAAAATAATTGATATATTAAATAAAAAAATACAGAACTACAAACAAGAACAAGAGCAAAAACAAAATGAAGAACTAGAAAAAGAATTAATAAAAACACTAAAAATACAAGAAAAAAGAAATCAAAAGACAAAGTCTGTTGGAAATGGCAAAGGTTCACTATATTATAGCGAAACACAAAAATGTTGGATATTTCAATATCACGATACACAAGGTAAAAGACAAACTATAAAGCAAAAGAAAAATGAAAGTGAAGAAGACTTTAAAATTAGAGTTGCAGAAATAAAAAAAGTTTGAATAACTAAAGCCTTTAAAATTAAGGCTTTTTTATTATGAGAAAATTTAATTATTTTGCAAAAAACCGTTGACTTTATGTAGCTACAATGTTATAATTAGTATAGTTAATAAGCGAGGTGATAAAAAATGGAAGAAAAGAAAGAGCCAGCGAGCAAAACTTATCGCGTAAGAGTTCCGACACATATTTCAAAATTACTAGACAAAAAATTAAAAGATGAAAATATGCAATATTCAACATTTGCAAGAAAAGCAATTGATAAATACTTAAAAGATAGCAGATTATTTAAAGAAAAAAGCTAAAAAAATTCAAAAAAGCATTGACAAAGTGTAGCTACAATGTTATAATATAAGTATAGTAAGAATTGATTAATTCTACAAAAAAAGATAGCTAGATACGGCAAATATCTAACTATCAACTAGAGTTAATAAAAACTTGGTCTAACAACTTTTATAAATACTCTATTATTATAATAGAATAGATTTTATAAAAAGTCAAGTAGTAATTTTTGTTAACTCGAGAAAGGAGGATTTAACAAATGATACTACTTGATTTGTTTTTTACATTAACTATTATAGCTGTCTACTTCTTACTAGCATCTACAATACTTATGACAGTACAGCTAATAGTATACAGATTAACAAGTTATAGTTTAATTAACAGAAGATTTATAAAAAAATGCAACAGGTAAAAAAGTTATACCACAACTGACACAAACTCTCAAAAAAATGGAGGAAGGGAAATCTTCTTCCCTCCTCCCCTAAAAAATATTTTTAAAAAAGAGAGGTAAAAAGTCATGAACTATATAAACAAATTAGAAATAGAAAATAAAGGATTAGAAGCAACAATTAAGGAATTAAAGGAAGAAAATAGAAAGCTAGAAAGAGGAAAAAACATATTAAAAAACTGTGATTTAGCAATGGCAAGAGGTGCAAGAGATTACAACGAGAAATTATTATTTGCAGAGCAAAGAAAAAATAAAGAAATAGAAAATAAGCTTACAGAAGCTGAAAAACAAGTACAATTATTGAAAAAGACTATAAATACTCTAACAAAAGAAAATGAAAAACTAAAAAAAGAAGTTAATCAAAGTAATCAACAAACAGTAATTACAAACGCCGATTTCCAAGAATTAATTGTAAATGGGCTAAACTTCTTAACAAAGGCAATGCAATATAATGCACAAAAAATATAATAAAAAGGTGGTTTTAATTATGGAAAATAAAAATATTGTAATAAAATTTGTAAAAATGGGAATGGAAATAGATGAAAACAAAGGACTTAATCATAGAATAAGAACAATTATAGAAACAGATGATAATAAGTATTTACTTATTGAAATATTGCAAGGTCATAGAATATCTAAAAATTATGTACAAAGTTTAAGTACAAAGGAATATTTACAAAAGTATCCAAATGAGAATTATATTGTTTTAGACAGTTGTTTTAGGGTAGATATTCCAGAAGATTATTACAAAAATTATTCAAAAGATTTTGCAAAATTTCAAAAAGGTTATTATGAATTAGATTATACAAAAGAAAATATTATAAAACTATTACAACAATTTAATAAAAATATAAGTGATTACATTTTAATTGATGATAGAGATTATATAGACAATTTTACAAAAGAACATGACTTCTATAGATTATACGATTTAAAATTAGCATACACATATGAACCTATGAAAATAATGTGGCAAGATGCGAATCAAACAAAATTTAAAGGTTTATATACTTGTTGGAATTATAATAAAACAGTTCAATATAGTGAATATATAGAAAATACTATATATAATAATCAAATTGAAAGATTAAAAGAACTTTATGGGATAGATACAATAAACATTTTGCAAGAAGAATACAACGAAAGAAAGAATATCTTTAAAAAGGTTTAAAAGGTGATAAAAATGAAAGAAGTTAAAACAATATCAATAACAGAAATTATAACACTAGCTTTTCGTAAATATAAGTTAAGTGGCAAAAAATCAATGAATACATTTATTTTTACACAAACTAAAATATTATCTGAAGAAGATTACGACAAAATACTTGATGCACTAGAAACAAAAATAAAAGAATACGAAGAAAAGAAAAGACAAAAAGCAGATGAGGAAATACAACAAGAAATAGAAAAAATAAAAATATTGGGGGTGTCTTAATATGAAAGTAGCAATATATACAAGAGTATCGACACAAATGCAAGCAGTAAAGGGCGTTTCGCTAGACGCCCAAAAAGCTGAATTAATAGAATATTGTAATAAAAATAATTATGAATATGAGATTTTTGAGGACGTTGGAATATCTGGAAAAAGCATAAACAAACGAAAAGAACTACAACGATTATTAAATAACCTGCAAAATTATGATGTAGTTTTATGTTATAAACTTTCAAGAATCTCAAGAAGTGTAAAAGATATGTCAAATATGCTTGATAAATTTCAAAAAACAAATACAAGATTTATAAGTTTAAAAGAAAATATAGACACGGAACAAGTAACAGGCAAATTGCTTATATATATTATCTCAATATGTGCAGAAATCGAACGTGATAATATAAGCGAATATGTAAAAATGGCTAAAAAACAAGAGTTTGAAAGCGGTCGTGTTACAGCAAAAGCCGTGCTAGGTTATGACATAATCAACAAAAAGCTAGTTATAAATGAAAAAGAAAGTCAAATAGTAAAGTTTATATTTGAAACATATAACAAAACTAAAAACTACTATCAAACGGCTAAAATATGCAATGATAAAGGCTACAAAGGTAAAAAAGGTAATATGTTCCATGCTTCCAGTATTAAAACAATAATTCAAAATCAATTATATTGTGGATTTAATAATTTCCACAATACAGGTAAAAAAGGAACACACAAGCAAATAATAAGTAAAGCATTATATAATAAAGTTAATAATATTGTAAATGTAGCATAAAATAGAGGCTTTGAACCTCTATTTTTTATTTTATTATTCATTTATTTATTATATTTTAGCATATACCCTTATTCGTTTTTATATTCCATTCTAAGCCATTTTATATTTTAGCCATATACCTTGTTGTCTTCGATATTAAAGTGCTTTAAAAGCATGTCTATTTAATAGATTTTCAAGCTAATTTTTATCATTTTTTATTTTTCTAAAATTCTACAAATAATTATATATTTTTTGACTAAAAATGCTGGTCTGAAATCTTTTGATGGCTTTTTGAAAAAAGCAAACTAAAAATCTTCTTCCGACTTTGCGAAAAAATGACAAACGCAAATCTTTTTCTATTGTAACCACCCTAACTCTTTGCATTTTTCATTTATTGCTTGCAGTTCTTGCATTGTTATATCATCACACATGCCTTCATATTTGCCTATCTTAATAAATGTTTGGTTGTTATTATGAAAATAAATTATATTTTCGCTATCTTTACGATACTCTAAATAACAATCATTATCTCGTATTTTATATCCTAATTTATCAAACATCTCATCTGCTTTTGACATATCTATTCCCCCTTTGCACAATTTTCACAAATTATACAACTACCTTGCTTTCCTTCTTCAAATGCTGTATATATTTCTTCTCCAGCTTCAAAACTTTTTCCACATTTACTACAATTTGTTTCAACTAGCATATTGTGTTGTGTCCTTTCTTCTTTGTATGTAGTATAATCACATTTTAGTTTCTTAATGTTTATAAATATTTTTTCTTTTTCCTTTACTTCTAATTCTTTTTCTACTTTCTTTTTACTCATTGTTTATCTTCCTTTCTATTCCTAAATTTTCGTATGCTTCTTCTTTTTCTTTATAACTAATTAAATCTTTACTTAAATCTGTATATATATCATATATATAATCTTCATTTTCTAATCCAAATACTTCTTCTATCATATTACACATATTCCAAGTGCAAATTCCATCTTCATAATATTCATTGTGCAATATAACTAAATCTTCTCCTATTTTGTTTCCAAATTCTAATATTATCTTTTCTAGTAATTCTTTATCGTTTATCTTCTCATTTTCCATTAACTTATTAACAAATTCATTGTAATTTACTTCTTTTAAATCTATACTAATTGACATTTTAAATTTATCCCTCCCAAACTACTCTATTTATTTTAGGTAATATTATTTCTTCTATTTGATAGCCTTTTTCGTTAGTTATATAATGTGCTTTAAAGCCTTTTAGTGCATTCTCTGCTTCTCTCTGTGTTCTATAAAATGGTATTGGATATTTATAAGAACATCTTAAATATTCTCCTGTTTCTTTGTCTATTACTGCATAACATTTATTTATCTTCATATTCTTTTTCCTCCTAGTTTTTTGCCTTAAAATTATATATAGGCTTTATTATTTTTTGTATTTCTACTGTATCTTGTATATTATCTATTATTTCTTGTATTGGCTTATAAACAAATGGTGCTTCATCTATGGTTTCTTCTACTACACTTGTTGTATAAACATCTTTCATGCTTTCTTTAAATTCTTCTAGCTTAAATATTTCCTTTGCCTTATGTCTTGACATTATTCTTCCTGCCCCATGAGGTGCTGACTGGTTCCAGTCTTCATTTCCCTTACCTATTGCTATTATTGAGCCATCTCTCATATTTATAGGAATTAAAACTTTTTCTCCCTTTTTAGCTGATATAGCACCTTTACGAACTATATTATCTTCAAATGATATATAATTGTGTATTGTTTCAAAACTATTTTGCATAATTGGTGGATACATATCTGATATATATGTCATTGTAAAATATTCAATTAAAATCATCTTTGCTATGTGTAACCTATTTAAACTAGCATATCTTTGGCATATTCTCATATCGTGTAAATACATTTCTCTATATTTACCTTCTAAAAAACATAATTCGTTTGGTAAATTAGGCTTATTGTTTTTATATTCTTTTTCTAGTTCTTTTAATGCTTTCTGTATTTCTGCTTTTCTTCCTTGTTCTTTATAAGTTTTGATTATTTCTTCTTTCTTCTGATACATTTCTTCTTTTCCAGAGCATAGTTCTATTGCTAAATTCTGATAATAGTCTGCTACTTGTTTTCCTAAATTTCTACTACCTGTATGAATTACTAAATATTTATTACCTTTATCATCTACGTCTACTTCTATAAAATGATTTCCTCCACCTAATGTGCCTATTGCTCTATTGAATTTCTTTGTTTCTTTTAGTTCTCTTAGACAATATAATTCGTTTATTTGTTCAAAATCTAATAGTTTATGTTCTCTTATGTTTCTTCCTGCTGGTATGCAATTATTTATTACTTCATCTAGTTTTTGTAAATCTAAATCTATCTTGCCTAATTCAACACATAGCATACCACACCCAATATCTACTCCAACTATATTAGGTATTACTTTATTACCTAAGTCTGCTGTAAAACCTATTACACAGCCTTTTCCTGCATGTACATCTGGCATTATTCTTACTTTGCAATTTCTAAAAGGTTCTTGTTGTAATAATAAATCTATTTGCTCTACTGCTTCTTGTTCTATGTTATTTGTAAATATTTTTAAATCTTTCACTTGTTTTCCTCTCTTTCCTTTTCTAAATTTTGTGTAAATAAATAATTGTACAAATAACTAGCTGTTGATATGTCTATTTCTTTACCCTTTTCATCTGTAAAACAACCTTTTTTATATTTTCTTCCATAATCAAGTTCATACAACCACCAACTTAATGTATCTTTATCATTAAACATATTTTCTAATAACTGTACTACTATTGTTTCGTGTCCTACGCATATACTTCCTGCATTCATAAAGTCCATTTCTTGATTATCTATATTCTCTCTAAATAAGTCTTGTATTTTATCTTGTAAATCGTTATAATCTCTTAATCTTTGAATAATTTTACAAAATTGTTCTTTACTAATTATCATTGTTCTTTTTCTCCTTATAATATCTATTTTTCTTCTAGTAGTTCTTGTAATTCATCTATGCAAGCTTCCTTTGCACTATATCCATCACCAATATACCAAGTTTCATTTTCAATCCTTTTTATTTTATCTCTTATTACTTGTTTATTTACCCAAGTTGTGTATTCTTCCCAAGTAGTAAATGTTGGTGTTGCTTCTATTTGTGCTAATAGATATTCAGACAATTCAAGCATTCCTTTTTTATCAAGATGTTTTGCTGTTCTAATATACACTTCTTTTATATCTGTATTTTCTTTTTCTAATTCTTTTACTTTGTTTTCTAGTTGTTCTATGTATTGTAATAGATTATTTAATTTAATTGCTTTGCCTTCTGCATAAGTATTTTGTATTGTTTCTTTTAAATATTCTTTCGCTTCTTCTATTTCTTTCTTTTTCATTGTTACACCTCTTTCTAGTATGGACAATACCATACAGAATACTTTTTACCACATTTCTCACAAGTACAAATTATTTCTTTTTCATATTCTATATTATATTCTGCATTATCTGTTCCACAGTATTTGCAAGTCCAATATAAGTCTGTTTCTGTCTTTTCTTCTGTTTCATAATCTTCTTCACACAATTCTTCTATTTCTTCCATATTCCCTCCTACTCAAAATCTTCTTTTATTTTAACTAATTAATGATTCTCTAAAGTATTCATACTTTCCATCATAAAACGACTTCTTACAAATTCGTTTTATATATATTCCATGACCTGTAACAAACTTCTTAATATAGTCAAGTTTCTTCTTTGTATCCTTACTTAATTTTTTATATTCTGTTTCAAAATATTCTGTTACATTATGTCCATTCACAATAGCTGGTATTTCATATGGCTTACTATCAAACCATCTTCTAAGTAGTACATATCGAATAAATTCTACACCTTGATATAAAGCCCTTGACATATTCTTTTTACTACTTGTATCATATATTTCTACTGTATTTCCTTGTGCTAAATCTAATAAAAAGTTATAATCTAAATCATTTACTAACTTATCCCAACATTTTGCTTCGCATAGTGTGCTTTGTATTCTTATTACTTTATATTCTCCTACTTCATTTAAGTATTCTAATCCATTTGTCAAATTTAAGTATTTTTGTACCCTCATTCTTTTACCTCCTTCAAATGATAATGCCTATTATCTCTATTCTTTATAAACTCATATATGTATTGATTAGGATTTTTAATTATTCCTTGCTTTAATCTCATTAGCATTTCTTGTTTATCTTTTACTACCCTTCTGTTAGGTCTTTTGTCCAAATATTCTCTAAACACTTTCAATACATCTTCTTCTGTTATTTCTTCTTGTTTTATAAGTTCTTCTATATTGTGTAGAAATATTTGGTCTTGTTTATCAAATTTACTTTGTTCTGGAGATAGCTTTTTTAATTCTTCGTCTATTTTAAATTTTATTGCTCCTAATTCTCGTGCAATTTCTGTTATGCTTGAAAAATCCTCTTTTACTGTAACATTCATTACTTTGTCTGTACTAGAGTAAAGTATTTTCTTTTCTTCTTTATTTACTATTCTATGCTTTACTCCTGCTAATTCCTTATTCATTTTATTAGCATACCATTTCCTATTAGCTTCATTTTTAGCTTGTCTTAAGCACTCTTCTTTATTGCAATATTCTCTTTTTCTGCCTCTTTTAGGCTGATTTATTTCCTCTCCACAAAATTTACATTTGCTCATTTGTATTATTCCTTTCCTAATATCTTTTCTTTAAATTCCCTATATGTCATATTCTTTATTTCTTGTATATTTTCTAGCATTTCATCTACTGTAATACCTCTACCTCTCCTATCTTGTAATTGCTTAACTAATGTTCTGTCTCCAATCTAATTCTTTCAAATCTACACTATCTTTTATTTTTAACATCTCTTCTATCACCCCTCCACTTTTCTTTCAAAGTATTGTTTTATACAGGTATCGCAATTAACTTCTCTATTAATATCATCACAGTCTTTCTCTGGGCAATATATTCTTCCTATATTTACAGTACTATCTTCTCGTTTATAAATGTATCTGCTCATTAAATCTATTATCTTATCTTTCTTTTCTATTTCTGCCTCAAATTCATTAAATCTTTCTTCGTGTTCTTTTGAAGCTAATTTATTTTGTTTTTTTAATTTATTTATTTTATCAGCTTTCTTTTTTAATAAGTTTAGAACTTCTGTAATTGTTTCTTTACCATACACAAATCCTAATTTGTTAAAGTCTATTACTCCCATTGCACTTAAGTATTTTAATGTTTCTTGTTCGTTTGACATCTCTATTCTCCTTCCACACTATAATCTTTTTTATCTAACTCTATCGTTTTAAGGCTCTTGCCTTGTTTTAATTGCTGTATCATAGCACTTATCTTGTTTGTATCTACTTCACTTCTATGTTCTACCACAATAGGATTTACAGCTTCCACCATTCCAAATTCTGCTTTACTTCTAAACATAGTTGTTATATTATCTATTTCTTTTAACTGTGCTGATGTAAGTGTTGTATCTGTTAAATAATCATTTATCTTTATTATTGTTTCTTGCATGCTTTCATCTGGCGACATTAAATAATTGTTATATGTACAAGTTGAAATGTCAGCAAATGCACAGAAACTGCCTTTACTTGGTGGATACTTTACTTTTTTGTTTATTTCTACGATTGCTCGTCTATAATATTCAAATACTATGTTCAATTCCTCTGCTGTGTATTTTAAAGGTTGTCCTATTAAGTTATGTGGTCTTAATATCTCGTTTATTTCTATTGTGCTAAGCCCTTGCACTTCTTCCTTTACACTTAATTGCTCTGCTATCTCATTTAATCTAGTTTCTAGCTTTTGTGGTAATTCCTTTTTGTATTCTTCTAATATGCTTTTCTCTCCTGCTTTTACTAACATTTCTTTCTTTTGCTGTTCTACTATTTTCTTATCTTTTGTTTCTAAAATTTCTTTATATTGTTTTTTCCTTAAAATCACTCTCCTATATAATCTCTTTAAATTCCTTAATTACATTTTCTATTTCTTCGACATTACTTAAGTAAACTCTTTTATTATCTTCCTTTATGTAATAACCTTTATTATTTTTATAAATTGCTTTTGGTCTTATTTGAACACTATCTGTATCTTCGCTTAATACTAAAATATCATCATTTTCATTAAATGTTCTTATTGTTAGTAAGTATCCTAATGTGGCTGTTTTACTACTACACCTTTTAGGCTCTTTCAAAATTACTCTATCTTTTGACATATAGTATGAATTTAATATTATAAATTTCATCTTTATACTTTCTCCTATCTCAAATTTTCTATTACTTCTATAAATTCCTCTGGGTTATTAGTCATTTTACAATAATCTATAAAAGCATCTTCCATATTTCTGTTTGTATCTGTACAAGTTTCTTCAGTTAGTTTTATTTGTTCAAGCCATCTATAAATTATTCTTTCATTCATTTTTGCTTTATTTTCAAATTCTGCACAATCTCTTATTGCTTTCTTTATATTTTCTGGTACTTTTATCATCTTCCTACCTCTTTCTTATTTTAGCTATGGCTAGTTCTTTAATAACCACTCATATAAATATGATGTCCTTCTTTTATTTTGTAAGTTATTCTATCTTTTGAATAATCTTCTTCATAATCATCTTTAATTGCTTTTAGAAAATTGACTGTTATAAATAAGTACCCGCATTCTAAATATTCTTCTATTTTCCATGTCAGTCCATTACCTTTTTTGCTTTCTTCAAAAACATTACTAAAATCTGCAATACTGCTTGGTTTATATTTTCTATTAAAAAAATAATTATTTGTGTCTATAATATATTTTTCTAATGCTTCTATAATTGGTTGTAATTCTTTTATTTCAAAATTTTCAAAACAGTTATCTGCATCAGGTTTACACCCTTGTCTTTTTAACTCATTTAGCAATACTTCAGGACATTCATTATTTCCTAAGCATTGATAATCATTTATATACATTCTATAACTCATATTTCTCCCTCCTAAAATGGTAATTCCATATCTTGTCCTATATCAAATGCAAAACTATCTTGTGGCTCTTGCTTTGGTTGTTTTGTCTTTTGCACTTCGTCTGTACCTTCTTTTAATAAATTAAATTCACTTACAAATATCTTGTCAAAGTATTTATATTTAGGTTTTCCATTTTCGTTTAGTTCATCTGTTTTTATTTTATAAGGCGATAACCAGCCTTTTGTTACTTCAATTACGCTTTTATTTTTTAGTTCTACACCTTTTCTAAACATAACTTTCTTACTCATATATGTATCTTCTTTTTTGCCGTTTTCATTTGTTGTTGTACTTTTTATGTATGTTTTATATTTACCTTGCTCATCTTTATAAATTTTTAATTTACTTACTTCATTCCCTATATTTATACTCATCTTAACGCTACTCCTTTAATAAATTTTCCTTCTTCATATATTTTTATTTCATTTTCAATTTCTTCTATTGTTAATTCTTCTTTATTTTTATAAAATTTGCATTTTTTATTTTTACATTCTAATTTGTTTAAGGAATAACACCTTCTATTCAAATATGCAAAACAATCAGGTCTTAATGTGTCTCTACCTTCTACAATTATATTTACTTCGTCTATTGTTTTTATATTGCCTAATTGTTCAGCTTCTTTTTCTGTTATATAAACGTATTGAGCCTCTTGTTGTTTAATCATTCGCATATCATTTATTCTTTTTTTTATTGTATCTACAATATTCGTCATAAGTACCTCCTTAGTTTTATATATCTACCTCTATTACAGGGCGCACCGCATAGCTACTGCTGCTAGCGCTGCCGTTAGAGCGATACAAACTGTCGGCGCTCACGCGACCGCTGCCCACAAAGAACATCCTGAAAAATTTGCACTCGCTCCAGTATCCTTCCGTCTGTGTTGCTATCCAATTGTAATAGTTATCATTATCCCCGAATATTAACTTAGCCTTTACTCCACTTTCATCTTCCCAGTATCTCGATTTCTCAATGTCCTCTCTCGTCAAGCTTCTCGCTTCTTCTATGCCTGTTATCTCTCTACATATTCTATGTAGTTCTTCTACTCCATTGTCATATCCTGCCTTGCCTCGTAGCGTTAGTTCTTGTTCTGTAGGCTTGTCTGCAATTACTAGCATTTTCTTTGCTTCTAAATCTTTATATAATACTTTGAATTTAACTTCTTCCTTATGGAAATATTGGTCTTCATATCCGTTCTTATCTACTCTACTTACTATTGTTTTTTCGTTACTATCAAATTCGTAGTAATCTCCTGGTTTATATTCTTTCATTGTTTTCACTCCTATTTTTCTACTAATCCTGCTTTAGTTAAATCATATAATTTATCAACTATCTTTGTGGGTACTGAGTAACTTTCGCACGCTATTTTAATTTTGTTGTTTTCGTTATGAAACGGTAGTAGGTCTATATATATTATTGCTTCACTTCCGTTTTGCTTTGTTTTATATATAAATCTATCTCTAGTTCCATATTTAAATCCGTATTTTTTAAATTTCTCAAAATCTACACTATCTTTTTTTCTCATTTTATTTTTCCTTATATTCCTTCATTTTGATATACTCTGACTTCTCCTAAGTGTATGTTTTTCACTTCCTTACTTAATGGTATCTCTTTATTGTCTTTAACTATATAGTCTTTACCATTTTTCCCTTTGTAAACTATATATTCTTTATTATCGGTCAATCTTATAGTGAAATATCCCTTTAGATTTATATTTGTTAACACGTAATCTTCTAAAGTTACTTTTTCCATTTCTCTATCTCTCCACTTCATAGCAATTTTGGTTGTATTTCTCGTGTGTTAGTATCTGTACAATTTGCTTGTGACACATTTCTATTTGTTCTAGCAAATCTCTCCATTCAATTCCAACTTTATTTTTCACTTCAAATAATACAAAATATGGTTTTTCGTATGGTATAAATTGTATTTTAATTTTTAATATATCTCTTATATCAACTAAGTCTATTATGTTTTTGCTGTGTTTTGTTATATCTTCTTCATTGTAATAATTATTTTAGCAACTTACATGTTTGTAACTACAATTAGGATTATTACATTTTCCGTTATATTCAATTATTACTTTATCAATTTCTCCTCTTGTAGTCCTTATATATTCTTCTACTTCTATTTTATCTGACATATTGAATCTCCTTTCATGCTTTTATTGATACAGGAATTTTTTGAGTTTCTTTTTGTATTAATATTTACCTGTATCATTGCCAAAACTATTTTTCGTCTTTTCTATCCACTCTTTCATTGCTTTTGCAATGTCCTTTCTATTAGCATTTGATACATACATCAGCTCTTTATTTTTTCCTTCTTCAAAATTAAATGCTAATACTACGAAACCATATCCTTCTGGTAATTCATTATCTACTTTTTTAGCAATTACTTGCATATTCTTTTTTACATATTCGTCTATTTCTGACATTTATATTTCCTCCAATTCTACAATTACTTTGCTTTCTTTTGCATATTCTATTTTAGGTTTAACGTCTACTATCCACTTAGCTGTATCATTTTTAATTACTTGCATTGCTACTAATGCATCTTGTATATATTTTACTGCGCTATATACATTATCTATATCTCGTCTTTTGTTTTCTTCAATGTATGTGATATGTAATATTATAGGCTTGTCTATCTTTAGTCCTCTTAGCTGTGTTTTAATCTCCCAGCATATCTCGTTTTGTATATCCTGCTTAAACTTATTTCCTGTATACCTATTTCGATTTATTTTGTGTATATAGTCATTTAAGCTTGGTAATCTTCTATGAATAATAAATTTATGTTTCATTTTTTGCCTCTTCTTTATCTTTATGGTTATTACAATAATAATTATTTGAACAAGTTCTTTTTCTTTTTCTACATAAACCGTATATTGTTGCAATGTAAACCTTATTGTCTCTTACATAAAATATTCTAAAGTATCTACATTCGCTACACCTTTTTATCATTTTTTACCTCCATTATAGTGTCTAGGCTTATTTGTCCGTTTGCTAATATTCCGTTTAGTCTGTCTAAGCTTATCTTGTGATATTCTGGAGCAATTTCTATTCCAATGAATTGTCTTCCTAATTCTTTAGCAGCTACGCATGTTGTGCCGCTTCCACTAAAACAATCCAATATTACCTCTCTTTTTTTTGTAGTGTGTGCTATGTGCCTTTTTACAAGTTCTAATGGCTTTATTGTTGGATGCTTATACTTTTGTTTATCCTCTTTGTTGGTTGAACTTAAAAACCATTTACTTTTTAATTCATATCCATCGTTTAGCTTTACTGTGTTCTCTCTAAAATATAGGCAATATTCTATATTGCTTATCCAGTTATTATTACAGTTTGGAATTGGGTTTGTTTTACACCATACTAGAATATCGCAGTAATATTCTCTAAAATAGTTCATTATGTCTAATATTTGATTTTTATTGCACCAGATAAATATGTTTACTTTTTTCAAAACTCTTATAAAATCGTCTAATATGCTATAATTTATTCCTTTTGAAATAAAACCGATATCCTCTTTATTAAGCTTTGTTATTCTCCTAGCTAGTTCGCTTGTTCCTCCTCCAAAGTTGTCTATTAAATATGGAATATCTACATATATTAAATCTATACTATTGTCTGGTATTTCTTTGATTAATTCGTAACTATTTCCTAGTGTTATTGTATTTAACATATCTTCAAATTTCATAAATCTAGTTTCTCCTGTACTCCTAAAATTGTTTTTATTTTATTTATTGGGTTATCTACATATTCACACTTAGCTTGTCCTATAAATAATGGGTTTTCAAGCTTATTACAACCTAAGCACAAATTATTTTCTAGTGCTTTCTTGCATATTCCTGTTAATGACATTCTCTTATTTCTCCTGTCTTATATCCCTTCTTCTGATAGCCTTTTTTAGATTTTGCAAAATCATGTAGTCTAAAGCATTGTTTACAGCCTGTCTTAACATTTTCATATAATAGCAAACCGTTTTTAAGTTTCTCTTTAAATCTATATTCAACTAAGTTTGTTAGCTTAGTATCTTTTACCTTAACTATTCTTGGAATTTTAATTTTGTTAATATTTATCTCTATTTCTGCTTCTTTCATTTTTACTTCGCTATATGTATGGGATATGATTTTCATTTTTCAATACTGTGATTTCTTCTTCTAGTTTTTTTAAGTATGCTATGTATGTTCTTTCAGCCTTATTAAAAGCTTTCTTTCTAGCTTCTATATCGTTAATGCAATGTTCTACTTGCTTCCATTCTTCTTGTGCTTCCTCTGCTGTATTAAAGCTTTTCATGTCTTTTGCTAATTTGTATCCTTTAGTCTGACTGTTATAAATCACTGGTTTGGTTTGTTTTAGTTTGCTTATAGCTTTTCTTACCGCTCTATCAGTCATTCCAGTTTCAGCTGCTAATTGTTTTCTTGACTTGAATTGTTCTGTACTTAAATAATTTTCTATATTCATAATCTAGTCCTCCAAAAAATCTTTAAAAAATCCCTTAAATTGCTCTGCGCTGTACTTTTGTCCTGCTCTTAAAATCAATTTTATGTCTTCATTTTCTTTTAGTCCTTTCCCAATGCCCATATAATACTTAATTTCTTCTGTTGTAGTGTCTTGAGCTTTTATTATTCCTGTTGTATTTACTCCATAATTACCTATCCATATAACCGTTAATACTCGCATATTTGCCTCCTTTATTCATTCAAGAATTTAACTTTTGAATTTTCTATGATTTTATTTATCATGTTTTGAGCTTCTGGCAACATCTGTCTGTCTTCTTTCTGTCTTCCTCTCAAGACTGTTATTTGCTTAATGAATTGTCCTCTCAACACTCCATCGCTGAAACTCTCATCTATTGCCCATTCCCTTAATTGCTTTGGATTTCCGACAAATTTTTGAACGACTGGTGGAAGTTTTGAAAATTCTTCAACCGCATTATAAATACTATTACCAATTGCCTTTTTCAAGATATTATAAAGCTCCATTATGTTGTCAGTTTCTGGGTATTGTAGCTTATAAATCTGGTCTTTAATATCTGCAATTGTAGGTGGAAACTTAAACGTACTAATAAGACATTTAACTGCTATTACAACTATTTTTGTTTCTTCATTTTGAAACATTTCTTGATAAAGATTTATTGTATCTTCTGCTTCTTGTTTAGTTATGTTTTTATAAAAATTAGGATATGCAAGCTTAATTATACTTAGTATTTTTATCGCTTCTTCTCTTGTCATTTAAATTATATTCTCCTCTCTAAGCAAGTCAAAAAATGGATTTCCAGTAGAAGTATTTTCTTTATTTATGTCCTCATCTTCCCAACGTTTCTGATTTAACCAAGTACTAGGATACGGAATATATTGACCATTATCTTTCAACCAATCCTTTGACCCCCTAAATTGCTCCAAACTACTCATCATAGAACTAAACAATTCACTACTTGGTTTATTCTTTTCAAACCATTTCTTAACGTTTTGTTTTTTGACTTTTCTTGGATATTGTTTGTAAAATTTTTCAAACTGTGTTTCCCAAACTTCCAGAATTTCTATTTCTTTTTCAGTATCATTTTCTATTTCTATTTCATTTACTTTATCTATTTCATTTACTTTATCAGTTATTTTTGTTATTCCGTGTTATAACATTTTTAACACTGTTATTTTTGTTATTTTCTGTTATAACACTGTTATCGTTTTTCCATCTTCTTGCCATTCCTTTTTTACCTGCTTCACTTCTCTTTTGTCTTTCTTCGTGCCATTTATCGTTATCTCTATCTAGTTGCTGTTTAATAAAAGAGAAAGCCATTTTTACTATTCCATCTAATTGAGTTACTTCTCCAGTTTTCTCATATTTCATAATTGCCCTCATTAATTGTCCTAATTGTTCATCAGTTAGCAAATTGAATTGTTCTTCATAATCTAAATACATTAGAAAGCTAATTTTATCCATTCTGCTTTCTCCTTTCGTAAAATATAGGGCTAAGTTTGTTGCCTAGCCCTTGTTGTTTTATTTTTAAAATGGTAAATCATCATTATCTGTAATTTCAAAATCATTATTTGCATTTATTGGTGTTTTGCTATTTAAAATACTAGTATCTGCTTGTTCTATTTTTTTATTGTCAGCAAAATATACTTCTTCTGCTACAACCTGTGTCTTACTTTGTTTCTTTCCTTCTGTATTTTCCCACTCGTGTTGTTCTAATCTTCCTATAATTCCCACTTGCTGACCTTTTCTAAAATACTTGCTACAAAATTCAGCTGTTTTACTCCAAGCTATTATGTATATGAAATCTGCCTGCTTTTCTCCTTCTTTTGCAAATCTTCTATTTACTGCAAGTGTAAATGTTACTACCATTGTATTTGTAGTTTGTGTATATCTAGTTTCTGGGTCAGCAGTTAAGCGACCCAATAATACTACCTTATTCATCTATTTATCCTCCTTTAATTTATCTTCTATGTAATAAAATGCTATTAATGCTATAATTACTAACACTAATAATACTGGTGCTATCCAAGGTGCTAGTCCTGTTATTAAATCTAATAGAAAGTCTGCTACAAGAATTACTACTAAAAACACAATTACTTTTAATATTGCTTTTAATAAACTTTTCATAAAATTATTTCCTCCTAAAAGTTTCTTTTACTATTTTCTCTACTTCAAATAATTCCATTGTTACTCCTGTATCAGAAGCACACATACTTTCACTTTTTAAACTTCCTACTTCTACAATACCAAAATAGTAATCTTCGTCATTTATTTTTACTTTATATACATTTTCCTCTAATATGTACCATCTATGTTCATCTGTGTTTAATGTTTCAATAAAGTCTATATCTTTATATATTTCTTCCTTATAATGTTCATCTAGTAAATCGTCCATTCTATAATAATTCTTAACTTCTTCTTTTAATTTTTCTATAAATTCCATTATTCTTTCCTCCTAATATTTACATTTCCATTTTTCTGCATATAAATCGAATAAGTTATATGTTTTTAGCCAAGTTTCAAACTTATGTAATACACTATCTATTGTTTCTGGGAACATATCTTTTGTGTATTCTTCTTTAAATATGTCGCCTACTATCACTACATCTGGTATTGGTATCTCTCCATTTAATCCATTCTGTTTTTCTGCAAATTTCAAATAATCTATAAACATTTTTTCTGACACTTCATTCATAGGCTTTTTCTCAAACTTATTTGTTATCAAATACACCATTTTACTAGCTTCTGGCACCATTTCTAAATACATAAGTGTTTGATGATTATTAAAGAATTTACCTACATCATAGTTTTCAGTGTATTTGTAATCGTAGATTATTCCACCTTTTAGGCAATCCACTTTTCCATATAATAGATAATCTCCATACTCTTTACTAACTTTTACTTGATATGCTCCATTTTTTGTTTCTTCGTAATTTTCTTGCATATATGTCTCAAATTCATAACCTTTTATTATGCTTTCGCTTGGCTCAAATTCTTCTTTATTTAATACTTTTATAAAATCTTCTAGTGTGCCATTTTTTATACAGTAAGACCAACTGTTAAGCAAAGTAGGTGTAATATATGTTTTAGCCATATCGTTACCTCCTAATTTAATAAATCTTTTATTATTTGGTCTGACTTCCAACTGCTTTGAATATTTTCTGTTATCTTACTTTCCAATTTTTTAGCAAGTTCTGCTCCTATGGTTATAAATACGGGTTTTATTTCATCAATTATTTGCTGTTTGCTTTCTAAAACAGTATTTTTTATTTCATCTTTTAATTCGTCATCTATAACTTCTCTTACAATATTTCCTATTTCATCACTTAATTTCCAATTTAAAGTATCTATTATTTTTTGTTTTAACGCTTGTTTTGTTTGTTCTTTTATTTCTTCTTTGCTTTCTTCAAGTATTTGTTTTATTTGTTCTTCATAATTCATTACTCATGTACCTCCTGTTTAAGCTCATATTGTTTTGTTTCTTTGTTCCATACTAGGTTTAATTCTTTTATCTTGTCTGCAAAATGTGCTTTTATTTCCTTTTCACTTGTTAAAATGTGATTGTCTATTGTCTTAATTTGTTCCATTACTTCGTTTGTATTTTCTGCTGTCATATTGCTTATAATTTCTACATATTGATTTACTATTTCTGCACATTGTTTTCTTTCTTCTTCAAATATTTTACTTTCTTCTTGTATATTTTTATTTGCTTGTTCAAATAGTCTAGTTAAGAAGTCATTAGGTATATTTCCGTCTAGCTCTGGTATAATGTGATTTCCTTTAATTCCAAAACTTGATTTTGCAAAATATCTTTCACAGTTATCAAATCCTATTGTTTTCTTGTTTCCTCTCATTTCGATAAATCCACCTAGTTCAACATTTTGCCATACTGTATTTTTTGTACTTCCCTCTACTAAGATTCTTAGTTTTGTATCTTCATCTTGCTTCTCTTCTACTGCGTGGAATATGATTACACAATGCTTTCTTAAATTAAAATAAATATCATTCATAAATCTTGTAAATTCTCTTGCTACTGCTCCATATCCTTGTATGCT